>JBARQF010000177.1:0-10722 GCA_049643605.1 Dehalococcoidales bacterium | reverse complement strand
ACGATAACCTTGACCAGTATTTCAGGACCAATGCCCGTGATGTCGCCCGGGGTTACAGCAATAAGCGGTTTATCTTTATTAACCATTACGTTCTCCCGTCTGAATAAAAACTGCTCTTACCTGGCCGGGCGCTTGCGGTTCTGTATCATCACGCTGGCCAGCTTGATAGCTTCGACGAGGCGGGTCGGGTCGGCGGTGCCTTTCCCCGCCTTACCAAAATTGGTGCCGTGGTCTACCGACGTACGGATAATGGGCAGCCCCAGAGTAACATTGACCCCGAAAGTTATGCCAAGCATTTTCACTGCAATATGCCCCTGGTCGTGGTACATGGCAACAGCAGCGTCAAACTGTCCTTCATGGGCCCGCAGGAATGCCGAATCCGGCGGCAGTGGCCCGACGACATTCATCCCCTGGCTTTTTGCCTGCTCGATGGCCGGTGTTATGTATTTAATCTCCTCGTCTCCGAAGAGGCCGCCCTCGCCGGAATGGGGATTCAGGCCGGCGACAGCGATTCTGGGCTCGGCTATGCCCATCTGTTTAACCGCCTCCTCGGTGAGCTTGAGCACGGTGAGTATCCGCGGCGGCCGCGCCCGTTCGATAGCATCACTTAATGAAACATGGGTCGATACGTGGCTGACGCGCAGGTTGCCCGTAACCAGCATCATGGCAACGTCTTTCACACCGCAGAGTTCGGCCAGCAGCTGAGTATGTCCGTCATAGTGATACCCGGCATTGTTCAGGGCTTCTTTGTTTATCGCCGAGGTTACGATGGCATCAGTTTCCCCGGCCAGTGCCATCTCCGTCCCCAGCTTTATATAATCATAGGCCGCCTTTCCGGCCATCGGGTCGACACGTCCTCTGGTCAGCTTGTCGAGCTCAATATTATGTAAATCAATGACCTCAACACTGCCGTCCTGAAATCGGGCGTCGGCCAGTCTATCGATTGCCTTCACTTCACCGGGAACCTTGGTAAAGGTGAAGGCTTCCTTCATAGTCGCCGCATCCCCGATGACCACCGGCCGGCACAGTTTCCTTACCTCCGGCTCGGCCAGCGTCTTGGTTATTATCTCCGGCCCGGAGCCAGCCGCATCACCCATCGTGATGGCCAGCAATGCTTTTTCCTGTTCATTCATGGCACATTACCTCGTTCCAGATATGTTATTGACTTCACCAACGCCTCTTCCGTACCGAAACCACCTGCCTTGGTAACCACCCTCTTCCCCTGATACCGCCCGCCAATCAGTTCTCCCGCCGGCACACCGGGTTCAATCTCGCCGTTAACCTGAATGGCTGATACCTGCACCCGCCGGCAGACCTCCAGGGCAATATCCCCTCCGGACAGGAATATACCGGCAAATTTATGCGATGCCAGAACGCCGGCTACAATCTCGGCCATAACCGCGGCCATTGCCTGTTTCAGGCCAGGTACATACTGTGAAAAGGTCGATGTTATGGCTATTCCTTTACCCTCACCTATCAGGGTATCAACTTCTTTCAATACGCTCTCAGGCTTACCCGACAGGATTTCTTCGATATTTAATTTTTCCGTTTCCAGGTTCAATATCGGAATGCCCAGCTCGTCATGGGCTCTGGTTAACTGGCTGGCGGCCACCTGGTTGCGCGTGCCGACCACCACCAGCGCCGACCCGGCCGGTTGTTTTTTCGATTGTGTCCCTCCCGTCTTGGGTACACCAGCGAGAAGCACGTGCAATTCCCGCGCCAGGCCGCCGGACCCGCAGAGCAGCCAGCGTCCTTCCGCCAACGCAGCGGCGCGGGCAATCCCATTAAGATGTGACGGCTCCGTCACATCACAGACCACCGTATTTTCCGCCTTATCGTCGATGGCCCGTTTGAGTGCTTCCGGCCCGGATTCAATCTCCGCAATCGAAACGCGGCCAACCCGGCAGTTCATGGACTGCTCGAGCAGGTCGGGTATGCTCGATTCCTTTACCGGTGATATCGGGTCGTTGGCAAACTGGGTCTCCGCCACCGGAACTCCATTAATCAGCAGGATTCCGTCCACTGTGGTCCGCCCCACCGCCGGAAAAGCCGGTGCCACCACCGTTTTCTCGCTGGCCATGGCCTCAGCAACTACCTGCAGCTCTTCGCCGATATTCCCCCTGAGGGTGGAGTCTATTTTTTTATATACCACCCTGCCCGCCATACCATGCATCGCCCGGCGCACCCGCTCACAGGCAACCTCCGGGTCTTCAGCGCGACTGTTGGTGGTGGTGACCAGTATCGCAGCGTCGCAGGAAAAATTGGGGTCGAGGACCACCACCGTGCTGAATCCCAGGCTGGCAAAATAGCCGCTGCTGTCCATGGCGCCGGTCAGGTCATCAGCCACGATGCCCAGCTTCCGTACCGTCACTAACAATCTCTCCAGCTAGGGATAAAGTATAACCTTGCCCACCTTACCACCCGCGGCCATTTCAATTCCCTTGGCAAAGTCTGCCAGCGGCATGCGGTCGGTGATAACCGGCATCGGGTCGAATTTCCCCGATTCCATCAGGTTCTGCATTTCATACCAGGTATCCCACATCATCCGCCCGGTGCTGCCGAAAACCCTGGCTTCCTTGTAAATTATGTTGGCGGTAAGGTCGAGTGTTACCGGCTCCGAGGGCAGCCCCACCAGGCTGACCCTACCGGCCCGCCGAACCACAGCCAATGCCCCCTGGATTCCCTTGGGATTGCCGCTGATATCGATGGCGACGTCAACTCCCAGTCCGCCGGTGGCATCCATAATAGCCTTGACCGCGTCTTCCTTGGCGGGATTGAGCAGGACGGCATCGGGAGCGAACTGGGGAACCATACCCAGTCGCATTTCTGAAGGTTCAACGGCAAATATCTTGCTGGCGCCCCAGGCATTGATGGAGCCGAGCCCCATGAGCCCGATGGGCCCACAGCCGAATACGGCCACGCTTCGGTTATTTATCTCCCCCTTGAGGATACCGTTCACGGCCACTCCCCAGGGCTCCAGAATGGCCCCCAGCTCGGGATTTGTGTCCTTGGGGAGTTTCCAGCAGCATACGGCCGGTATTTTGGCATATTCCGCAAAGACGCCATCACAATGCACGCCGACTATCGCCATATTCTGGCATATATGCTGGAGGCCGGTCCGGCACATGAAACAGGTCTCGTCCGGGATGTGAGTTTCCACTGCCACCAGGTCGCCGACCGCTAAACTGGTCACCTGGCTGCCCATTTTCACCACCTCACCACTGCACTCATGACCGAAAATCACTGGCGGTTTGAGTCTGGCCTGAGCAAAAGGAGTCCACTCCATGATGTGGATATCCGTGCCGCAAATGGCCGCTGCTTTTACCTTAATCAAGACATCTTTCGGACCAGGTTCAGGAATATCAACATCCATGAATCTGGCTCCGGGAGCTGCTTTTTCTTTAACTACTGCTTTCATAGTGCTCGGTATGCCTCCTTTATATCGTTATTTTGATTATACGCCAGCCACTTTTCAGGGGCAAGCGGAAACAGCAAATATAAAAGGTAATGAGACGCCGGCAAACAGGAGTGTCCTATGCCTTCAGTAACTTCGCCAGGTCAAAGAGCGCGTAGTAGGCTGCCCTTCGTTTCATCTGGTAGAGCCGTCCGGAATAACTCTGGACGGTATGCACGTCAACTTTGTCGCTATCAAGAGCAATGTATACCGTGCCCGGTATCATGCCGCTTTCCGGTTCCACGCCGCTTTCACCCTCGATGCCGATGCCAACCGTGGCATCCAGTTTCTGGCGCGCCAGAATCGCCATTGCTCTGGCTACCTCGGCTTTGTCCTCGCCTCTGGCCAGCTTCGGGTCAAGACCCAGTGCCATTTTGGCTTCGCCGGTCGTCGCAATCAGACCGCCCTTGAAATAGCGCTCGCTGTCTGCCGCCGTGGCCAGCGTCTGGGTCAGAAAACCGCCGGTGAACGACTCGGCAACGGCTACTGACAGGCCTTTATCGAGAAGCACTCTGCCCGCCACCGATTCCTGGGTATCATCGTCAATCCCCCAGATGATATCACCCAGAATTGCTCTGACGTCAGCCTCACGGCCATCTACCATCCGCCTTGCCTCTGCTTCCTTTTCTGCCTTCGCTGCGATTCGGATATAGATACCGTCGAGCTTGGCGTAGGTCGCCAGCGTCGGATTCGGTGAGGGCGTCAGGTCGGCCAGCATCTCGTCAACCTTAGCTTCTGACGTACCGAACGTTTTTATCATGCGCGTCAGAATGACCGCACCTGTCCTTTTCTGCAATCTGGGTAGAACCTGGTTTTCCCACATATAATGCATCTCTCCCGGAGGACCGGGCATAGCCACGATAATCTTTCCTTCTTTTTCCACCCACCAGCCGGGGGCGGTGCCCTGCGGGTTAACCAGCGCCGTAGCCGAAGGGATAACCGTTGCCTGTCTGATATTGCTCTCCGGCATCTCTATACCCCGTCGTGTAAAAAAGTTAACCAGCTCCTGCTTTAACTGCGGGTCCACTTCCATCTTCTCACCCAGTAGTGCGGCAATAACGTCACGGGTGATGTCGTCCTGCGTGGGACCGAGACCTCCGGTGGTGAGAACGATATCCGACCTGTCCCATGCCTGCTTGAGAGTACCCAGCAACCGCGCCGAGTTGTCGCCCACGGCAGAAGTGAAATAGAGGTCAATCCCGAGCACGGACAGCTGGTTGGCCAGATACGGGGTATTCGTATCAACTATCTCGCCGAGGAGCAGTTCGGTACCGATGGACATAATTTCAGCTTTCATTGAATTCCCCCCGCACTGTTTTTCCACGCAAAATTGCACTCAATTATAACAGCAATGACTGTGAATCACAAACCGGTTATCGGGATTAACTTGACACAGGGCGAGCAGTTTGGGTAATCTTGCTGATGGTGCTCTATCGCATCATCACTGGAAATCTTTTTAAGGAGGAGTGTGACTTTGGGACTAAACGCAACCTTGAATCTGAAAAAGAAAATGCTGGCCGGCGAGAAGGTTTATGGGCAGCTCATCGGGCCGGGAGGAGAGCCGGGTAAGACCGTCGAAGCGCTGAAAAAGCTGGGCGACAGTTATTTAATGCTGGAAACGGAGCACAGCCTGATTAACAAGGAGACAATCTGGGAATATATCCGGGTCTGCCGCGAGATGGATATGCCGCTTATCATGCGGACCGAGGATAAGGCCGCTTTCTACCGGTGCTATCTGGATGCCGGAGTGAACGGACTGATGCTTCCCCTGGTAAATACTATGGACGAAGCCGCCCACGGCGTGAATATGTCGTATTATCCCCCCATCGGGCGCCGGGGCACCGGTATTGGCCTGAGCCCATATCTGATTGATTCCCAGGACCTGACCAAAGTCCCTTTCCGCTCCCTCATGGATTACGTTAACAACAATACGGTGCTGTTTCCCCAGACTGAGAGCCTGGAGAATATCAGCAACCTGCACCGTATTTTGAGCCTGGAAGGTGTCACCGGCACGATTGTCGGGCCGTTTGACCTGGCATTAGATATCGGCAACCTCGCCCCCAAAGCCGTAGCCACCGAAGTGGTCACAGCTCCCGCAGTGGAAGAGAAGCTGCAGCAGATTCTCCAGATATGCCAGAAAGCGGGCAAAGTGGCCGGCATCGGGGGCTTCGTTCCCGAAACGCTGGCAAAATGGGCGAAAGCAGGCTATACCCTGCTTCTGGTTGGCGCTGTTCTCAACGGCAATGTTGAAGCGCTGCGTCCGGCAATTGAACGAGCACACGAGTTAATAGATTAAACGCTTCAAACAGCGTGCTTTATCATATATCGCAATACAAAAATAGCAGGAGGAACCGTAACATGGGCAAAAAAGCCAGAGTGGCTGTTACCCGCGATCTGTTTGACGCAGAAGGAAAGTCCGTCAGCCCCGGACCTGGACCATCTATCATGGATAAGCTGCCGGACGTGGAGTGGGACAAGTTCCAGGAGTACTTTGAGAAGGTTACCACGGAGCAGACCCACGGGTTCGATATGGTGATTTCCTTCGCTCCCTACTGGACCAGGCAGACGCTATCCGCCAGCCCGCAGCTCCTTTCCATCCACCGCGGCGGAGTGGGGTATGACATGGTGGATGTGCCCGCCTGCACCGATGCCGGAGTCGCCCTCTTCATCATTCCGGCGGCAGTGCGTCGTCCGGTGGCCACCGGCATCATGGCCATGATGCTCGCCCTGGCAACGCGCCTCCGCCTTAAGGACATCGTAACACGGGCGGGGAAATGGGATGATGGGAGAAAAAAGTATCCGGGCATCGGCCTTATGGGGAAGACCCTGGGTTCAATCGGTGTCGGCAACATCGGGCATGACCTGTTCCGGCTGGCCAAACCCTTCGGCATGAAGCACCTTGCCTACGACCCCTACATTTCCCAGGACGCCATCAAAGATACCGATGTGCAACTGGTCGATATGGATACCGTGCTGTCCCAGTCAGACTTCGTGAACGTCAGCTGTCCGCTGAGTGAAAAGACCCGTCATCTGGTCGGGGAAAAAGAGCTGAAAAAGATGAAGCCGACCGCCTACATCATCAACACCTCTCGCGGTCCGGTCATTGACGAGGCAGCGCTGGTAAAAGCACTGAAGGAAGACTGGATAGCGGGCGCCGGCATCGACGTATTCGAGCAGGAGCCAACCCCGGCGGACAACCCTCTGTTCAAGCTGGAAAACGTCATTGTTACCCCGCATTCCATCGCCATGACCGATGAATTTTACATCACCATGTGGGAACTGATTGCCCAGCAGATACGCCAGATGATTGATGGTGAGAAGCCAGCGACCCTGGTCAACCCGGAAGTCTGGGACAAGCCGGAATTCCAGAACAAACTGAAAAAATTCCATCAGGAGATGAAATAAGGAGGGCGGAAAATGAACATGTTTGACCTGTCGGGGAAAATCGCCATCATCACCGGTGGCAACCAGGGCATTGGCCTCGGCATCACCCAGGGCCTTGCCGGTGCCGGAGCGACGGTAGTCATCGCCAACCGACGTGCCGCCGAGGGGCAGAAAGCAGCGGAAACACTACAGAAAGAAGGGTTCACTGCCACAGCCATCCCCACCGATGTCAGCCAGAAGGCTTCCATTGCCGCCATGGTGGAAAAGGTGATGAACCAGTTCCAGAAAATAGATATCCTTGTCAATAACGCCGCCGTGATGATACGCAAACCACTGGAGGAAGTTGAGGAGAACGAATGGGATACCATTCTCAATACCAACCTCAGAGGCCTCTTCCTCTGCAGTCAGCTCGTTGGCAGAGAGATGATTAAAAAGAAAAAGGGCAAAATCATCAACCTCTCTTCCATCCTGTCGCAGATAGTACAGCCAGGACGAGGGGTTTATGCCACAGGCAAAGCTGGCGTCTCTCACCTGACCCGCGCCCTCGCCCTCGAATGGAGCAAGTATAATATCAACGTCAATGCCATCGGCCCGGGGCTGACTATAACACCAATTAACCAGAAATACTTTGAAGATAATCCGGATGAATTGAAAAAAATCGTTGATAATATACCGTTAGCCCGGGAGGCTTATCCAGAAGACTATGCCGGCGCCGCCGTGTTTCTGGCCTCGGACGCATCCAGCTACATCACCGGCCAGACACTGCTGGTTGACGGCGGTATGACTTTCGTCTAGAGATACGTGATTTCAGAGCCCTAACAATAAGAGGGGGAGTAGATAAACAAACACTCCCCCTCTTTACTTTAACAAACGGTGGCTAATCAAGCACTTCAGGATTTATGGGGAATTTCGGCCTTTCGCCGCGGAACACCCTGAGAATTTCCTCCGCGCATGTCGTCGCCATCCGCCGCATTGCCTCCGTGGTGCCGCCGGCAATGTGAGGCGTACCGATGAAGTTTTCCAGGCTGAACAGCGGGTGGTCCGTAGCTGGCGGCTCTTTGAGGAAAACGTCCATCGCCGCCCCGGCGATTGTGCCTTTGACCAGAGAGTCGTAAAGAGCCTTCTCATCAACGATGCCGCCCCGCGAGCTGTTTATCAGGAAAGCACCGGGCTTCATCAGATTCAATTCCCTGGCGCCGATGAGGTTGGCCGTCTCTTCGGTCAGCGGAACGCAGATGACAACGTAATCGGCGCCCGGCAGCATGTCATCCAGTTTCTCAATCTTGGTAACACCCAGCTGGGCGGCTTTTTCCTTCGCAACATACGGGTCGTACGCGACAACTTCCATATTGAACGCCGCCCGGCACTGTCCGGCAAGCGTGGAGCCGATATGGCCCACGCCGATTAGGCCCAGTGTTTTATCTTTCAGCTCCACCCCGACCAGATCTTTCCGCGGCTTCGGCTTGCCAATACGGATACCCCGGTCGGCCTCCACTATCTTCTTGTTAATAGCGAGCATCAGACCCAGGTCGTGTTCGGCAACTGATTCAGCGTTATCCAGCGGCGTATTGATAACCACCACTTTTTTCTGCGTGGCCGCCTCAATATCGATGTTGTCGTAGCCGACGCCGTGCTTGGCGATTATCATCAGGTTTTTCGCCTGCTCCAGCAATTCCCGGTCGATTTCTCCCAACCGTACAATGATGGCATGGGCCTCGGTGATAAAATTACGCAAAGGCTTCCCCGACTGCTCCGCTTCATAAATAACATCAGCCACCTGCTTCAAAATCTCCGGCCCGGCAGGGTGGATGGTCTCGGGCACAATAACTTTTTTACTGGCCATCGTCTCTCCCATTTCTATACTTCTAGCTATGATTTACGGACGAACTTCCGCAGCACATTGGAGCCCCGGTCAAGATGCCTATTATTGGATGTCCAGGAGACGTCACCAGTGTAGATGTCCCCGCGAGAGTCAAGCGCAATAGTATGAGGCGCGACAAAAAGCGCGTTGTCCAGATTTGCCCCTTCCTGCGTGCTCCAGCGCGCCAGCACTTCACCGTCCGGACTGAAAATGCTTACCCGCAGAGACAGCTCGGAGACGTATACGACACCATCGTCGTCGATGTGAACATCGGTGGGGCGGAAAATGTTCTCCCACTGGTCCAGGAATTTCCCGTTGCTGTCAAAAATCTGGATGCGGCTGTTTTCACGGTCGGGAACCCACACCCGCTCCTGCTTGTCCACGAATATATCATGCGGCAGCCGGAACTCGCTCGGGCCATAGCCCGGCCCACCCCACGATAGCAGCAGCTTACCGTCCGAGGTGAACTTGTGCACCCGGGCGTTGCCGTAACCGTCAGCAACGTAAATGTTGCCCGATTCAGCCACCGCTACCCCGGTGGGGCGATTGAACGGCGGGCCGCCTCTGGTTATAGTGTTCAGGCTCCAGAAGAAATCGAACCATTTCGGCACGTAGCCGGTATCCGATGGCTGGTCTTCGTTGCCCAGCGTCATCAGCAGTTTCCCTTCCGGGCTGAATTTGCGCACGGTATGGTTCTCGTCATCAGTGCAATAGATGGAACCGTCCGGACCAACACCGCTGCCGTGAGCACGCTTGAACAAACCCTGTCCCCACGAAGTCAGAAAGTTGCCTTCGCGGTCGAAGACCATCACCGGGTGTTCGGTGCTCCTGTTCAGCACAAAAACGCGGTCCTGTGCATCGATGGAGATGCCGCCGATGTCCAGAAATGACGCGCCTTTGGGCAGCTTTGCCCAGCCGTCTACCAGTTCGTAGGTATATTTCCCTGAACCGTATGACATGTCTTGATACCTCCTTCTTATTACGCTGTGGGCTACTCAGCCACGTGATGATTCATGGCCTGAATAATCTTAAACACTTTACGGCATAAGCTCCTTTCCCGTCAAACTATGGGAACCATGATAGTTTGACCGGTAACCGCCTATGCAGTAAACTTGTGCCACAGGTTTACGATAGGAATTCGCGGCATTAAGGAGGAGCTATGTTAGACCTTATAATACGGGGAGGCCGGGTAATCGATGGCGCTGGCAATCCCGGTTATCTTGCTGATGTCGGACTGCAGGGTGAGCGAATAGCGGCCATTGGCAGCATCGAGTCTTCCCAAGCAAGCCGGGTAATCGATGCTACCGGACTCGTGGTCTGCCCGGGATTCATCGACATGCACACCCATTCCGACGTTATGATACTGGCCAACCCGAGGCATGAGGCAAAAGTGATGCAGGGTGTCACCACCGACCTGATTGGGCTGGACGGCCTGTCCTATGCCCCCCTATCCCCCGATAACCTGCGGATGATGCGGAGCTACCTCGCCGGACTGAACGGCAACCCCAACATCGCCTGGGCCTGGAACACGGTCGCCGAGTTCCTTGCCGATTTCAACCAGAAAGTAGCCATTAACGTGGCCTACCTCGTGCCCCACAACGCCCTGCGACTGGAAACCATGGGCTTTGTCGACCGCACCGCCAGCGCCGGGGAAATGGCGGAAATGCAGGCGCTGATGGCGCAGGGAATGCGGGAGGGAGCCGTTGGGTTTTCCACCGGCCTTGACTACTTCCCCTGTCGCTATGCCAATGAGGAAGAACTGATAAAAATCTGTGAGACGGTCGCCGAATGCGGCGGTGTATCCGTCTGGCACGTGCGGAAAAACGACCTCGGCCTGATTGAGTCCATCAAGGAAGTGCTGCGGATTGCGGAGAAGACCGGGGTGAAAACGCATTTCTCGCATTTCTCGGTGGCATACCCCACCAGCCAGGGCACATCCGCCGAGATGCTGGCCCTCATCGACGAAGCACGAGCCAAAGGCATTGACGTTACCTTTGACGGCTATCCCTACATTGCTCAGAGC
>JBARQF010000176.1:0-2124 GCA_049643605.1 Dehalococcoidales bacterium | reverse complement strand
TTTTCTGCACCCACTTTTCCGCCAGGTCACCCGCCCAGAGCACCTTGGGCTTCTTTCCCTGATAAGCCTGTATCATGAGGAATACAACAAGCCCAACACCAGCTAGCCAGAGTGCCAAATTAACTATGAAACCGAGTATAGGTATCCAACCAATTAACACTGTAATTATAATGCCAGCAAGCATATAGACACCAAAAACGTAAATCGACTGTATGGCATGGTAGCGGACGAACTTGCTTTCCTGCTCAATCAGGATAAAGACCAGCCCGCTTATCCAGCCCAGCACATAGCACAGTAATCCAGCGACATTTGCTTCCAGACCGGTAGATGATTTCTCCATTGCTGCCTCCTGTGTGTTCGCTTTGTGCATAAGAGTATACCAAGATGACAGTGATGTCAATAGACAATGTGCCGGATTTCCGAATAAAAAATCGACCTCTAATCCTCGAAGATGAACAGTTCATCAATCGTGGCCTTTAATGCCCGGGCCACATTATACGCCAGTCTCAGCGATGGATTGTACCTGCCCTGCTCCAGAAAAATGATGGTCTCCCGCCGGACCCCAACCATTTCGGCCAGTTTCTCCTGGGTCAGGTCGAGCCTCATCCGGTATTCCTTAATCCTGGTCTTCATCGCTATCCACCAGCTGTCCTATCCCTGAATTAAATCCGAAATATAAACCAGTACATATTCAAGGCGCTTTGCCGAACAGGGCTTTGAGATATATCACCATACCGCCGATGATTCCCACCGCAAAACCCAGAGGACTTACTATGGTGGCAATGATGAAGAAGACTGGTTCCTCGAAATCGGCGCCCCAGAAGTGCATAATCAGCGCATAAATCGCATTATGCAGGAAAATGCTGATTATGGCCGCCCCGAGCGATATGCCCGCAATCAGCATAAAGGTCTTGAATAATTTTAAACGCTTTTCCGTAAGTCGCGGCTCCACCCGGTCAAAATAAAGATAGGAGAGCAGATAAACGGCTCCGGCGGCGATAAACAACGCACCCAGCACCTGCACCGTATCCGGTTTTTCGACCAGCTTTACACTGAAGGGTAACATCAGGAATGCCGTGGCAACGACAAAAAAGATGAAACCGTTACGCACTGATTTGCCGGTATTTTCCTTTACCCGCTCGTCAATTGGCGGCATCTTGCGTCGCCTGATTAACGACCACAGTTCACGGTAGCCCATAAGCAGAAGCCCGACCAGAAACGCCACCACCACGTAGTACGCTTCCAGTGAAATGAGAATAATGGCCACGACAAGCGCCGTTATGCCCACTGCCCAGAATACTTTTTTCGTTCTCATCCTGTCACTCCACAGTTAAATATTTCTAACGTTATATATTTCTAACATTTTTTCGGTCTTTTGTCAATACCTCTGGTCTTTTTTTAAGCCTTTTTCGACAATTTCTTCCTTTCCAGGTTGTCGGCGCCGGAGAATGTCGGTTACCCTGAACGCTGTTTAAAACATCTGGGCGGAAGCTTATGGCGCCCCGTTAGTTTACATAGAAAAATAATATGGTATAATCTTTGGAAAAGAGGTTTCATATGCCTAGATGCCCTAATTGTGGTCGGGAGGCACAGAGAACAGAGGACTGGGCTTGCCAATGGTGCGGGCATCCGCTGCTATCCAGTGCTTTTAAGAGAATACCCAAAACCTACCGGGAGCTGCAGGAAGAGAGGTCTCTCGACGTGAGGCTGGCCCCAGAAGAGGAGCCAGAGCCAGCACCGGTTGCCGAAGCTGAAGTTGAAGTAGAACCAGCACCAGTACCACCACCAGCACCGCTGGAAGCAGAAGCAGAGCCTGAGATACCGCCTCCACCTGAACCGGTCGCGGCAGTTGAAGCCGAAGTGGAGGTGGAGAAAGAGCCTGCGCCACCGCCTGAACCGGAAACCGAGGCCATTGAGGGCGGCGAGCCGGTAAACGAACCGGAACCAGCACCAGTTGCCGAAGCTGAGATGGAGCCAGCACCGGAGTCGGAACCACCGCCGGAAGCAGAACCAGTTAAAGAGCCCGTAGCGGAAGCTGATCCCGAAGCAGCGGCGGTGCCGGCACAGGAACCGGTAGCCGCTCCAACCCTGGAACCAGACCCAGCCACCGGCACCATAAATGCA
>JBARQF010000175.1:0-6046 GCA_049643605.1 Dehalococcoidales bacterium | reverse complement strand
GGCACCGCCTTGCGCAGCTCACCAATCTCCCGGAAAAGCTCCATCTGGCGGTCCATCCTGGCCACCGTATCGGAGAGTTTATCCCAGTCCATTTTATGTCCGGATTTCTCCTCAAGGAAACTAATCATGTCCTCCAGTTCGCTTACCAGGTATTTATCTTCTGCCTCACTACGCTGGAAAGGATGGTCGAGGAAAAAGCCGGGGCATTTTTTCATCTCCATTATCAACTCACCGCTCTTGGCGGTGTTATCACAGATGAGGTTGGACCAGAGCATGGCGTCCGGTCGGGGCAGCACCCCCAGGGAGAAGGCGCCAGCAAGGCCGCGATGAGGGGAACAGATTTCGGGAACCAGCCCCAGCTCGGCACCGGCCGAAAGCATCTCCGCCTGTTCACCGAGGAACAGTGCCATCATCCAGGTGGTCGTTTCCGTGTGCATCGGTACGATATCCATAGCATAGAGAATCTCGCTGGGGAAAAACACGGTGTGGGCAGCGACGAACTTGCCTTCATCATGAGCGTTGAGCAACCTGGTATAGTAGTCGGACAGCATTTTGTAATACAGGCCTTCGCTTTTCGGTGCATCTGGATTTGCCTGGTTCATCCGGTTGATGACCCGGCAGGCCCGGATAATGGCGCTTATTTTATTGCTCTTTGTTTCGGATGCCGTCACTATCTTTTCCTTGCCTCCAGCATTTCCAGAAAAGCCTGCACCCTAGTCTGAATCTGCCCTGACCCCGAGGTGCCGTATTCCACGTCCAGAGCCAGAACTGGTATTCCAGGCTTTTTCAGCCGGTCTTTGAGCAGGGGCAGGTCGTGAGCATACGGGACGCAGTAGCGGATAATCTGGCTGATAACACCATCAACTTTGAAATCTTTGACGAGATTGAGGATGCGGTTGAACCTTTCGTCAGAAGGGACCATTCGAGCACAGGGGAAATTGCTCAGATAGCGCCTTGAAATTGCCTCAACGGGATTTTGTCCTTCTTTCAAAACCACCGGGTCCGACCAGTAGCGGGTGCTGGTACAGAGCTCATCGGTCACCACCAGCCCTCCCTGCGCTTCTATCGACCGGATGAATTCCGGGTTGTTCATCACGCTCCCGGTCACCATTAACCGCGCCCTGCCTTTGTGGGTGACGCTTGATTTACCCAGTTCATCAAGCAACTGTTCCAGCCACCGGTTGAACAACTCTTTCGGCATGCGGAAACTGGCATTCAGCACCTCCATGGTCTCGGCACCGGAAATCGGCGGCGCATCGGCCTTCCGCAGTTCATATAATTGTTTCAGGAGAGCTCTCGACCGGTTGTAAACATCAATAGAGCTGCGCAGTTGCTCGTCGGTTATCTGCCGACCCATGAATTTCTCTAATTGCTCCTTGAACTGCGTCACCTGTTGATAATAGAGGGCGTGCGCTTTTTCGGTATACTTTCGCGGTACGGTCAAAATATGATGAAACGGGGTCTTGATGTAGTGCTGCCACAGGTCATAGAGGCGCCGGGCACCGTCACAGGTGGAACCGGCAACCATGCCATCGAGGAACTCATACTCACCCCTGAGTCCCATCTGCAGGCAGCTCCGGGAATATGAGCAATTATTGATGTACATGTAGGCAGTGCCGTCTTCCAGTTCCATCTCCTGGGAGTAGCCGGTTACCCTTACGGGGAGAATTCCCGCAGCGTGTATGATTTCCTCAGGGACGTAGGTGCAGAGCCAGCCGAATACTTTGTTGCCCCGCCGCTTGTGTTCCAGAATCTGCTCAGTCTGGGGAAAAGTATCGTTTACCTGGCGAAATCGCTCAAGTGTCTTCAACGACAGATTAATTGACTGCTTAACTTCTATCACCATAATCAGCTGGCTGATATCGCTTCACTAACAGCCCGTGGCACGGGTCGGACAATCCAAGAGGCTATTATAACGCCTTGACTGGCAAAATTTCAAAGTTCAAGCTCGGGGTGGAAGCCGACAAATATGGCTCCCGGCCCGGCGCCATAGCCCATCACCGGGCTGTACTCGCTGACCAGTATGCGCCGGCAGTCGAAATTCTGCCGAAGCAACTGGCTGAACCGCTCTGCCATCTCGGGAGCCGCAGCATGCGTCAGCATAAAATGCAGTGAGTCAGACCCGGGTTCCGCCTTGATAAGGTCGACCAGTTTCTGGTAACCGGCCTCACGATTTCTCACCTTGTCCACAAACTCTATGGTGCCTTCTTCGGTCATCCGGTTAATCGGCTTGATATTGAACAGAGCGGCTATTCTGGAGGCGAGCTTGGACATGCGGCCTGTCCGGTAAACGTAGCGCAGGGTATCAAGCATCATTAATCCCTTGGTTTTCTTCATAGCCATTTCGGCAACGGCGATGACTTCATCAAGGCTTTTACCCTGGGACACCGCCCTGGCCGTAGCGAGAACAATCAGCCCCTGGGCGCTGGCCACGGTCCTGGAGTCGAGTATGCGCAGGGTAGTTTTCGGCGATTCCTTTTGCAGCATCTCTCCGGCCAGACCGGCCGTCTTGTAGTTGGCACTCAATGCCGATGACAAAGTGATGTGGAGGATACCATCCGACTTCTGACTGAGTTTCTGATATTCTTCCAGGAAATAGCCGGGGTTGAGCGCCGAGGTGGTGAATTTATCGGGGTTCTTTTTAATCAACTCATACGCTTCTGTGGCGCTCAGCGTAACCCCATCGATATAGTTCATGCCGTCAAAGATTATATTGGCGGCGGGAACCACGGTAATCTGATATTCTTCAGCCAGGTTCCTCGGGATACAGGCGACGCTGTCGGTCATGACCGTTACTTTTTCCATTTCCAGTCCTCCTTAATGAACTCAGGTCGTACGCGAGCCTAAGTGACCAGGTAGCCGCCGTCCACCACAACCATGCTACCCGTGATGTAACTGGCCATATCCGAGGCCAGAAACAGGGCAACCCGCCCGATTTCGTCTGCTTCTCCCATTCTTCCCAGAAGCATACGGGACATAAATTCCTTCAGCTGTGCTTTTGATTCGCTGCCGGCTGAGCCGGAGAATACAGAGCGGATGCCCTCGGTCCTGATACTTCCCGGGGCAATGACATTCACCCTGATATCGTGTTTCCCCAGCTCGTGCGCCAGGCTTTTAGTCAGCGAAAGAACCGCGCCCTTCGATGCCGCGTAGGCGGTCATGCCATCACCTGAAGAGTGTATCGCCTCGATGGAGGCGATATTGATTATGCATCCTCCCCGTCCCTGTTCGACCATCTTTTGGCTGGCCGCACGGCTGCAGAGCAATGTGCCTTTAAGATTGACGGAAATCACGTCATTAAAACTCTTTTCCGTCATCTCGGCCAGCGGTATCCTCGGATATATGCCGGCATTGTTCACCAGTATATCTATGCTGCCCAGCACGCCGACCGCCTTCCCGACCATGTTCTCCACCGCCTTCTCCTGGCTGATATCACAGGTCAGGGATTCCGCCCAGTACCCGCGGTCCTTCAATTCTTTACCGGCCTGTACCGCCTTCTCCCCATCGACGTCAACGATGAGGACTCTGGCACCAGCTTCGGCCAGGCGATGAGCAATGGCATAGCCGATGCCGGCAGCACCGCCGGTAACAATGGCGCCTTTGCCCGTCAGCTTTATGAGCTCCTGAGCGGCCGGATAATCCCGATGCCTGGTCATCACTACCTTTGATATTACAATACCTAGACGTTCTAGGTATATTATATATCTAATTCGCCAACTGTCAAACGATTGGAACGATACTACAAATGCGTTAAAGGAAAAGGAACGAATAATCAAGGTGTGTAATTGAGAACTGGCGGCGAGTTTTAGACCGTTTGATTCACAATTAATAGGCGCATTTAGTGCCAGAACTTTTTAAAAGACAGAGTAACTCGCCATAGTTCATAATCTTTTATGGTGAACCGGCAGCGATGCTTAAAAAATATACACAGGCTGAGATATACCCAACCTATGTATATTTTGCATACTAAAACGAGCTTGTGTGCTCAGCCTTACCTTGCGGTAGCAAATGCGCCCAGCCTTACTTTACGGTAGCAATCACTGCAATACACAGGTCTGCCCTCACGGGGTTCAAACGGTACTTCAGTTTCCTTGCCACACTCGGAGCACACTGCGGGGAACATTTGGCGTCGTGGGGTATAGCCGTGGCTATCATTACCATAGCTATTGTTGCTGTTTCCGTACTGTCGTGCTTTCCTAGCTTGACGGCATTCGGGGCAACGCTTGGGCTCGTTTGTATAGCCTCTCGACTGGAACTGTTCCTGTTCCTCAGCGCTAAAGGTAAAAGTATTCCCGCAATCGAAACATTCGAGTGTCTTATCCTGAAAACTCATTGGATGGCCTCCTCTCTTCTAAATTTTAGTCAGAGCTCGGGCCACCCAATACTTGATATAAATCTAAGAGGATAATAAGAAGTTTGTAATAACCTAAACTGAAACTATTGCATATAGTATACACCAAAGCGGCCGACTTTGCAAATAAATAAGTAACCTTGACAAGTGGCTACTGAGGACTCCATAAGCTGGCGTATAGTATTAAGACCGAATTTAAAAAGAATCTATGCGCCCACTCTTCTCACTGCCAAATACCATTTTAGCTTACTCTCGTGTTTGCTTTTTGGCCTTGAGCTTTCTCGCCTCCTGAGCCTCGGCTATCGCCTGTTCTCTAGCCAAATTGGCTTCCTTTCTCGCCTGGTCTCTAGCTAATTGCTCAATATCCTCAGCAGCACGCTTCTCCGTTCGCTTGGTTTCCCTTTTTTTCTGATCCTCTTCAATCGCCTGTTCTCTAGCTAAATTAGCTTTCTTTCTCGCCTGGTCTCTAGCTAATTGCTCAATATCCTCAGCAGCACGCTTCTCCGTTTGCTTGGTCTCTTTTAGTAATTGTTCTTCTTGGTCTGTCATCGTTTTAACTCCCAACATTGGATAATAATGAAACCAGCCGTAAATCACTTTGTAGCAGCAACTTACTCCCTCGGAATCAAGAGGGCCTGGAACATGGGTAAATTTAAAATATTTTCGCTGACGATTTACACTTCTTTAATTATACATTACTACAGTAGAGTCTCTCCATCGGCCTGACCGTCTCTGTCTTACTAGCCCCCACCCCTGCTTACTGCTCCAGCAGGTCCTTGGTGCTGGGCAGCTCACCACATATCCGCTCGTCAATCCTGGTCGCCCTGTCCAGGGCCCTTCCCAGCGCCTTGAACAACGCCTCCGCCTTGTGGTGGTCGTTGGTGCCATAGACTATTCGGGCATGGAGGTTCATTCTGGCCTCAATGGCCAGCGACTCCAGGAAATGGCGGATAAGGTCGGTGGAGAAGCCGCGCATATCATTGTCGCTGAATGGTAATTCGAGTACCGTGTAGCCACGACCACTGATGTCCAGGGCTACCATAGCCAGGGCATCATCCATCGGCACGGAAACATCCGCCATGCGCACGATGCCCCTCTTTTCCCCCAGCGCCTCGGTCAATGCTTTGCCCAGGCAGATGGCCACATCCTCGGCGACATGGTGCTGGTCATTGCCGACAGCGGAGACGGTGAGGTCAAATATACCGTGCTGCGCCAGTTGCGACAAGAAATGGTCAAACATTTCGATGCCGGTGCTGACCTGCCACTTGCCACTGCCATCGAGATTGAGCTCCAGACTGATTTTGGTTTCCTTTGTTTCCCGTTTGATTACAGACTTCCGGTTAGCCATTGGTTTTATCCCCCAGTTCTTGGAGTGCTTTTATAAGAGTATCGGTATCTTCCGGTTTACCCACGCCGAATCGTATGCAGTTCTGCAGCCGCGGCTGGTCGAAATAACGAACCAGTATCCCTTTCTGCTGAAGCCCCTGCTGCAGTCCACCGGCATCGCCTTTTTGCACCGAGCAGAAAATGAAGTTGGCCCGCGACGGAAATGATTTCAGCCAGCCGATTTTCTCGATTTCCCGAAACATTCTTTCCCGTTCGTTGATTATGGCTTTTACATTACCCATCAGGTAATCGACATCCTTCAGTGATTCCTGCACCGCCACCAGGGCAGCAACATTCACATTATAAGGC
>JBARQF010000174.1:0-10165 GCA_049643605.1 Dehalococcoidales bacterium | reverse complement strand
GTCGGTGGTTCCGAGGGTGCGGTGGTGCTGGCGCTGGAGGGTGATGAGAAACGGGTGGAGAAAGCCTTTGAGTTTGTAAAGTCAATCAAGGGAGAACCCCCGGTAAGTATGCCGGATGAGTTACGAGTCAGCTCTGCCCAAGACTACAACTACGACGCGCAGGCGCAGTTCGCCACACTGGGAGGCGTTTAGCAGGTTTACAAAAGAGTTCCTTGAGGAGGCTTCTCTTTTTTATAGGGCAGTCCCAGGTGCTGGTAGGCCAGCTGGGTGGCAGTGCGGCCACGGGGTGTGCGCTCCATGAAGCCCAGCTGCAGCAGGTAGGGCTCATAGACATCCATAATAGTATCTGATTCCTCGCTGATGGAGGCGGCCAGGGTCTCAAGACCGACCGGGCCGCCGTTGAATTTCTCCACAATCGTCCGCAGCAGCTTATGGTCGATTTCATCCAGACCGATGGAGTCGACTTCAAGCTTGGCCAGTGCTTCGACGGCTACTGCGTGGGTAGCTATCCCATCACCCATCACCTGAGCGTAGTCCCTGACTCGCCTGAGCAGCCGGTTGGCCACGCGTGGCGTCCCTCTGGCGCGACGGGCGACCTCTTTCAGCCCTTCGCCCTCTGCTTCAATCTGCAGAATGCGGGCGGAGCGGTGCAAAATTACCTCTATTGATTCCTGGTCGTAAAAATCAAGTCGGTAGACAGAGCCAAAGCGGTCGCGCAGGGGCGGGCTGAGCATGGCAAAGCGTGTGGTAGCACCGATAAGTGTGAAACTGGGCAGGTTGAGTCGCAGACTTCTGGCGCCGGTGCCCTTGCCGATAATGATATCTAGGGCGAATTCCTCCATCGCCGGGTAAAGGATTTCTTCAACGGCGCGGCTGAGGCGGTGGACTTCATCGATGAAGAGGATATCATGCTCGTGAAGGTTGGTCAGTATAGCGGCGAGGTCGCCGGTGCGTTCAATGGCAGGTCCGGAGGTAACCCTGAGGTTCACCCCCATTTCGACGGCAATGATGTGGGCGAGGGTCGTCTTTCCCAGTCCGGGTGGCCCGTAAAGCAACACATGGTCGAGTGCCTCACCTCTACCTTTGGCCGCGGCGATGGCAATGCTCAGGTTGCCTTTGATCTTTTCCTGCCCGACGAACTCATCGAGGCGGCGCGGCCGGAGGCTGGTGTCGAGGGGAGCATCTTCAGCACTGGGTTTACCTGATATAATACGAGCTATTTCAACCTCACCCCCGTTAATTCTCTGACTTCAGCTCATCATCCTCATCGCCCGTTGGGCCTGTTTCCTCTTCCGGGATTGATGGGCTGGAGTTTCCCTGCTTCTCTTTACCGAGTAGCTGGTTCAAGAGCTCTTCTGGTGTCGAGGCGACCATCGGGCCCGGTATCTCTTCGGTCATCTCGCCAAAGGACAATTCCGTTATTGCCTTCGCTTCTTCTGTTGGTGCGGCCAGAAGATCTTCCAGATGCTGATAATGGGCGGGAATCAGTTTCCCGATGATGACGTTTTCTTTAAGACCGATAAGCTTGTCTATCTTACCGTAAACAGCCGCTTCGGTGAGCACGCGCGTTGTCTCCTGGAAGGAAGCCGCTGCCAGCCAGCTACCCGTATTTAACGATGCCCTCGTTATGCCCAGCAGTACTGTGTGCGCGGTGGCCGGTTCACCACCTTCTGCCAGTACCTTGGCGTTAATGTCCGCATAGATAAACCTGTCTACAAGTTCCTCCGGTACCAGGTCGGTGTCGCCAGCGGAATCGATGCGCACTTTGGTCAGCATCTGGTGGACGATTATCTCGATGTGCTTGTCGTTTATGTTTACGCCCTGAGAGCGGTACACCTTTTGGACTTCATCAACCAGGTATTGCTGTACTGCCTCGCGACCGAGAATGCGCAGGATATCCTGTGGGTTCACCGAGCCATCGGTAAGTTGCTGGCCGGCGTGCACCGTATCTCCAGCCTGGACCCTGATGCCGGCGACGCTGGGGATAACATACTCGCGTTCCTCATGTTCTTCGTAGCTGATGAATAACAGACCTTTTTTGCGGCTAACCTCGCCGGCGATGCGTGCTGTAATAGGCTGAGTTTCTTTTGAAGGTGCCTTGGTCTTACCTTTGGTTTCCTTGGTGGCCGGTGGAGTCGCGAGCACCGTGCCGATATCCACAAACTGTCCATCATTAACCATAGCCTGCCAGCGGGCAGGCAGGGCGTATTCGTCACGATAAGTCTCGGAGCTGGTAATCTTAACTCTCCTGCCTCCATCGTCCTGAATAACATCGGCTATGCCGTCTATTTCAGAGATAATGGCCTGACCCTTGGGGTTTCTGGCTTCAAAGAGCTCCTCCACCCGGGGTAGACCGCTGGTGATATCAAGCCCGGCCACCCCGCCGGTGTGGAAGGTACGCAGCGTCAGCTGGGTGCCCGGTTCACCAATGCTCTGGGCAGCGATGATTCCTACCGCTGTATTTATTTCAACCGGCTTGCCACGGGACAGGTCCCGGTTGTAGCACATCTGGCAGGTACCCCGTCTGGAAAGGCAGGACAGAGGCGACCTGATATGCACCCGGTTGATTCCGGCATCAATTATTTCCGTTGCCTTTGGCTCATCTATCTCTTCATTGCGGTCAACGATGACCTTTCCGGTTTTCGGATGGGCTATCTGGCTTGCTGCCAGTCTGCCGGTGATGCGCTCGGCAAAGGAAGGAAGCAGCGCCTTTTCTTTCGGTTCCGAAATCCAGATACCATCCACGGTACCGCAGTCCTCTTCAAGGACGATAACATCCTGGGCCACGTCGATAAGCCGCCTGGTGAGGTAACCGCTATCCGAGGTCCTCAGTGCCGTATCCGCCAGGCCCTTGCGCGCACCGTGGGTGGAGATAAAGTACTCCAGAACGGTGTGTCCCTCGCGCAGGCTGGATTTGATGGGGAACTCAATGATTTTGCCGGAAGGGTCGGTCATCAGACCGCGCATGCCGGCCATCTGCGTTATCTGGGTGATATTACCTTTGGCCCCGGAAGTGGCCATCATGTGAATACCGCCGTAGCGGTCAAGGGTATCTGAGATGGTATTGGTAATCCGGTCCATGGTTTCCATCCAGACACCGACGATGCTGTTATATCGCTCGCCCTCGGTTATCAGACCGCGGTTGTACTGCGTATCAATAATGGCTATCCTCTCCTCCGCTTCCTCGAGCAGTTTGGCTTTGCTTTCCGGCACCTCAATATCATTCATGGCAATGGTGATGCCGGACTTGGTAGCGTAGCGGAAACCCAGCTGCTTGATGCTGTCCAGAACCCTGGCGGTGTCTTCATTTTTGAGTATCCGGCAGCACTTCGAGACAATCTGCTTGAGTCCGGACTTGTCAATCACTTTATTCTGATAGCCAATCTCCGGAGGGAGGACTTCATTGAAGATAATGCGTCCAACCGTTG
Source organism: Dehalococcoidales bacterium (assembly GCA_049643605.1). GTDB lineage: Bacteria > Chloroflexota > Dehalococcoidia > Dehalococcoidales > RBG-16-60-22 > E44-bin89. The sequence continues at coordinate 6,737 of JBARQF010000174.1, read as the reverse complement.
TCTCCATTTCCTGTACGTCCCGGCTCTGGTCTCTGACCAGGATTTTAGCCCTGAGGTCGGTATTGTCCAGCTCATAGGCAAGCTTGGCCTCATCAAAGCTACCAAAACGCCTGCCTTCTCCCTTGCTTCCGGGTCTTTCTGTGGTGAGGTAGTAGCAGCCAAAGACCATGTCAAGGGTAGGGGTGATCGTTGGTTCACCACTGCTGGGCAGCAGCATGTTATGCTGGCTGAGCGCGAGCTCTCTCGCTTCGCGTACCGCTGCTTTGGAAAGCGGGACATGAACCGCCATCTGGTCGCCATCAAAATCGGCGTTAAATGCTGAACAGACCAGCGGGTGAATCTGGATGGCGCTGCCATCAATGAGCACGGGTTCAAATGCCTGGATGCTGAGTCGATGCAGGGTAGGAGCCCGGTTCAGCCAAACCGGGCGTTCCTTCACCACTTCTTCGAGTATATCGAATACTTCTGGTTTGGCTCGCTCTACAAGGCGCCGGGCACTCTTGATATTCGGGGCGAGTCCCTGCATTACCAGACGGTGCATAACAAATGGTTTGAAGAGTTCCAGAGCCATTCTTCTCGGCAGACCGCACTGGTTCAATCCGAGTTCCGGACCGACCACGATGACGGAGCGACCGCTGTAGTCGACCCTCTTCCCCAGTAGATTCTGGCGGAAGCGCCCCTGTTTACCGCGGAGCAGGTCGGAGAGGGATTTCAGTTTATGATTACCGCTTACCGAGATCGCTCGACCGCGGCGGCCGTTGTCGATAAGGGAGTCAACAGCCTCCTGCAACATCCGTTTCTCGTTGCGGATGATTATCTCCGGGGCACCGATTTCAATCAGATGGCGCAGGCGATTGTTGCGGTTAATGACGCGCCGGTACAGGTCATTAAGGTCGCTGGTGGCGAATCTGCCACCGTCCAGCTGTACCATAGGCCGCAGGTCGGGGGGAAGCACGGGCAGAACCGTTAGGATCATCCATTCCGGTTTATTGCCGCTGTTGCGGAAAGCCTCCACCACCCGCAACTGCTTGCTTGCTTTCTTACGCCTCTGGCCGGAAGAGGACTGGGTTTCCTGAAGCAGGTCATTACGTAGCTGGTCCAGGTCTATATCCTTTATAATCTGCAAGACGGCTTCCGCACCCATTCTGGCTTTAAAAACCTCGCCATATTGCTGGTTCAATTCGTGGTACTGGCTCTCATTGAGCAACACTTTCACGTGCAGGTTTTTGAGCTGTTCTATCTCGTTGGTTGTTTTTTCCTCAAGCTGTATCTTTTCCTCGGTGAAATGGCGCCGCAGCTGATTGACGTCCTCAACGCTTGCTCCTTCCTGCTCCATCTGGGCAATTCTTTCGTCAACAGCTTTCTGGCGTTCGGCAATGTCGCCGGAGACACTCTCCTCCGATTGTTTGATAGCTTCCTGACGCGCTTCTTCATCAATCGCGGTGACGATATAATTGGAGAAGTAAAGCACGTGTTCCAGGCTGCGTGGCGAAAGGTCAAGCAGAAGCCCCAGACGGCTGGGTGTTCCTTTGGCGAACCAGATGTGACTTACCGGACAGGCCAGCTCAATGTGGCCCATGCGCTCCCGGCGTACCTTGGCCCGGGCGACCTCAACGCCGCACTTATCACATATCACACCCTTGTAGCGAATTTTTTTGTACTTGCCGCAGTAACACTCAAAATCCTTGGTCGGCCCAAAGATTCTTTCGCAGAACAGGCCATCTCTTTCTGGCTTCAATGTGCGGTAGTTAATGGTCTCCGGCTTGGTTACCTCTCCGTATGACCAGCTCCGGATCTGCTCCGGTGAGGCCAGAGAAATTCGTATGGCATCAAAATCATTGATTTCCAGCATCTTCTTCCGTTACCTCTCCTAAAGACGTCTCTTCAATAACAGTGGCTTCGGCTTCCAGCTTGGGGGTCTCTTCAGTGACAGTGGCTTCAGCTTCTGGTTCGGTGGTCTCTTCGACCACAGTAGATTCAATTTCCAGCTTGGGGGTCTCTTCAGTAATAGTGGCTTCAGCTTCTGGTTCGGGGGTCTCTTCGACCACAGTAGATTCAGCTTCCAGTTTGGGGGTTTCTTCAGTAACAGTGGCTTCAGCTTCTGGTTCGATGGTCTCTTCGACCACAGTAGATTCGGCTTCCAGCTTGGGGGTCTCTTCGACCACAGTAGATTCAGTTTCCAGACTGGGGGTCTCTTCAGTAACAGTAGCTTCAGCTTCCAGGCTGGGGGCCTCTTCAATTACTTTTTCACCGGCAGTAACGCCCACTTCTCTCTCATTGATTACCTCAAGAGCAAGGCCCAGACTCTGCAGTTCTTTGACCAGGACCTTAAATGACTCCGGCACTCCTGGCTGGAGAATATCCTCTCCCTTGATAATAGCTTCATAGGCTTTAGCTCGCCCGGTGACATCGTCCGATTTTATGGTCAGCACTTCCTGGAGGTTATGGGCAGCCCCATAGGCTTCCAGTGCCCACACTTCCATTTCACCAAAGCGCTGGCCACCGAACTGGGCCTTGCCGCCCAGAGGCTGCTGTGTTATCAGGGAGTAGGGGCCGGTGGAACGAGCGTGGACCTTGTCTTCAACCAGGTGGATGAGCTTCATCATATAGATATTGCCTACCGTCACCGGCTGGTTAAACGGTTCCCCGGTTCGCCCGTCCCGCAAAACTACCTTGCCAAATGTAGGCGGGGAGGTCTTCCCTTCCAGATTAACCTTCTCTACAGTCTGCATTAACTCATGCTGGCTCAGTTTACGGCTTGGTATGCCGAGTTCTTCCAGCCAGATGCGCAGACAAATCTCTCTGGCTTCTCCGGGATAGCTCTCGTTAAAAACCCGGTCACCATCATATCCATGACCGTCCACCCACACCTTGGCTACCTCCATCTGGATTGATGGCTGCTTTCTGCCCGGTGTGTAATCAACTGCGGCTGCTTTGTGAACAATCCAGGCTCTCGCCAGAGCGTCCTCTATCGCCACATCATTGGCACCATCGAAGACCGGTGTGAGCACCCTGAATCCCAGTGTCTGGGCTGCCCACCCGAGATGGGTCTCCAGAACCTGACCGATGTTCATCCGGGATGGTACGCCAATCGGGTCGAGGATGATATCAACCGGCGTGCCGTCGGGCAGGAAGGGCATATCTTCTTTAGGGGCAATGAGGGCAATGACACCTTTGTTGCCGTGGCGTCCGGCCAGCTTATCGCCCGCGGAGATCTTTCGTTTCTGGGCAATCCATACCTGAACCCATTCGTTAACCCCCGCGGGCAGGTCATCACCACTGTCCTTGCGGGAGTATATTTTCACATTGATAACCTTGCCCCACTCGCCGTGTGGTATGCGCAGCGAGGTATCTTTCACGTCACGCGCCTTTTCCCCGAATATCGCCCGCAGCAGCTTCTCCTCGGCGGAAAGCTCTGTCTCGCCGCGGGGGGTGATTTTACCGACCAGTGTATCATCGGGGCCTACCTCGGCACCGATGCGGATAATGCCGTTCTCATCGAGTTCGCGCAGGCTCTCCTCGCCAACATTGGGAATATCCCGGGTGATTTCTTCCGGACCCAGTTTGGTATCACGGGCTTCCACCTCATGCTTGGCAATGTGAATTGAGGTGAATTTGTCATCTTCCACCAGACGGCTGCTGATAATGATGGCGTCTTCAAAATTGTAGCCTTCCCAGCTCATGAAAGCGCAGAGTACGTTCTGGCCAAGGGCCAGTTCGCCATTTTCCGTGGCCGAGCTATCGGCAATCACCTGGCCGGCTTCAATGCGGTCACCTTTGTTTACCAGAAGGCGCTGGTTGATGCAGGTCCCCTGGTTGGTGCGGACAAATTTCATTAATTCATATTCGTCTTTTTGGCCGTCATCCGTGGTGATGGCAATGCGATATTTAGCTTCAGCACCGGCGTCACTGACGCTGCCGATTTCGGTAACAACCCCGGCGTTGCGGGCAAAGATAACCTGACCGCTGTGTTTGGCGGCTTCTGCCTCCATACCCGTAGCCACCACGGGCGATTCGGGCGAGAGCAGGGGTACCGCCTGTCGCTGCATATTAGCGCCCATTAAGGCGCGGTTGGCATCATTGTGTTCGAGGAAGGGAATCAGCGCTGTGGCCACGCTGACGATTTGCTTGGGTGAAACGTCCATCAGGTCTATGTTGTCTGCCGTTTCCAGCAGGTAGTGGCTGCCTTGCCTGGCCTCAACCCTTTCCTCCAGGAACTGGTTGCTTTCACCAAGACGGGCATTTGCCTGGGCTATGGTAAATTCCTCTTCCTCGTCAGCGGACAAATATACAATTTCATCGGAAACAAATGTTTCCACCTTAACTCTGGTATTCGAGAGTTTGGCCAGCCTGGAGGCAATCGCGGGAGTCACAGTGGTATTTGCCTTGACTACTGTAGTTCTCTTGCTATCGGTGGCCACCCTCTCTCTGACAACCTTGCCGACCAGTTGCTCATCGGTGCTATTCAGCTCACTGAGAACTTTGCGATAGGGTGTCTCAATGAAACCGTACTCGTTGATTCGACTATAAGTGGCCAGTGAGCCAATAAGTCCGATGTTCGGGCCTTCCGGTGTTTCAATGGGGCAGATACGCCCGTAGTGGGAAAAGTGGACATCGCGGACATCAAAGCCGGCGCGCTCGCGTGAGAGGCCACCCGGTCCCATTGCGGAAAGGCGGCGCTTATGTGTTATCTCGGCGAGCGGGTTGGTCTGGTCCATAAACTGTGAAAGCTGGGAACTGCTGAAGAACTCCCTGACGGCGGCTACCACGGGGCGGATATTGACCAGGGCGCTGGGGGTAACGGCCTCCGGGCCAATGATACTCATGCGCTCCCGGACCGCCTGGGCGAGGCGCAGCAGGCCAACGTGAAACTGGGTCTGTATCAGCTCACCAACCGTGCGTATGCGCCGGTTGCCAAGGTGGTCGATATCATCGCCGTGGTCAGCACCGTTATTAACCAGAATGATGTGCCGGACAATCTCGACGACGTCGTCTCTGGTCAGAGCGCGCTCCTCTAGCTGCCCGAGCGCCTCTTCAAGCATGGTGTAGAGCTGGAGAAGTTCCTCCTGGTGGTCAAGCCTGCTGGCCAGTGCCGCTTTGAGGTCTTTGAATATCTTGACCACCTCACGGTCGTTTCGCTCTCCAGCCTGACGCAGTCTGGAAACAAATTCCGCGGTTTCGAAAGGTAACTCCTGAGTCTCAATACGATTTGATATTTTTTCCGCGGCGATGCGGAACAGGCCAAGTCGCTTGTTGAGCTTATAGCGCCCGACCGTACCCAGGTCGTACCGCAGCGAATCGAAAAACAGGTTCCGGATCAGCTTCCGGGCGTTATCCGGGTTCGGCAGCTCTCCCGGCCTGACTTTGCGGTAGATATCAAGCAAAGCTTCCCCTTCATCCGTGATGAGCGAATCGCGCGCGATGGTTGCCGGGATATACTGGTGTTCGGGGTCGTTATCATCACTGGAGAAAAGGTTGAGCAGTTGCTCATCGCTGCCATACCCGATGGCACGGAGCAGGGTGGTAGCGGGGATTTTGCGCTTGCCGTCTATCTTGGCGGATAGAACGTCACGGTTGCTGGTTTCGAACTCCAGCCAGGCCCCGCGGGTGGGGATAAGTTTGGCAGAACAAAGCTCGCGACCCAAGGCGGCGTCTTCTGCAACAGTGAAGTAGACACCCGGAGAGCGCAGGAGCTGGCTCACCACCACTCTTTCGGCGCCGCTGGTGATGAAGGTGCCTTTGGCCGTCATCAGCGGTATGTCGCCCAGGAAAAGGTCCTGCTCTTTGATTTCCCCGGTCTCTTTAATCAGCAGCTGTACTCTGACGTAAAGAGGTGCCGAGTACGTTAAATTGCGGTCACGGCACTCCGATTCGGAGCGGCCCTTGCGCGGTTCGCGGAACTCGTAGCCCATGATGCTCAGTTCCAGCTTGCTGCTGGTCAGCGTCTTAATCGGCGAGATTTCACTGAGTAGGTGCTTGAGGCCGTCTTCCTGGAAGCGCTGGAAGGAGTCTAACTGGACTTTAATAAGGTTGGGAACATCTAGAATTGTGGGTAATTTGGCGTAAGATTTTCTGGGAACGGGATGATTAGTCTGCTCACTCACCGGTGAAATAGAAACCATACGTATACCTGCTCCTTAAAAAGACAAAAAATTCCTAATCTATTGATTCAATAGCTGAGGCACGCAGTTATAATGCCTTTAACGAAAGGAAACATTATGATAGGGACAAACCCTTAGAGGCATAGTCAAAAAGTAATGATACCATTAAATGAAAATATTGTCAAGACCAATGGGGGCTAAATTACTAAATTGAGTTCAATCATTGTTGGTAGTTAATTTTCATTAAGTACATGGCTGGATATTCCAAAGATGTAGTCTAGACTCAAGATAGCTTCTAAGGCTTCCGTAACGTGAACCAAGTGTTGTATCACCTGCAATTGCTAGGCGCTTATGAGTTTCAACAACGTATTTATAACCTTTTTCAACCAATTCCGAATCTATGCCGCCTCTTATTGATTGTGCACCTTCCCCAATGACATCAAGAATATTAAGGCGGTCATAGTCTGTAGTAATAAACTCTTTGCACTGAGAGGCGACTTGCTTTGCTCTTTTGATGTTCATATTGTCAGTCTTGATAGTTTCTATGCTTCTTATGTAGGTTAACAATGAGTCGCCAACAACAATTCTTGGGTATTGTGCAATGTTGTTTTCAAGAGAGTATGCTTTAACCAAAGC
>JBARQF010000173.1:0-3768 GCA_049643605.1 Dehalococcoidales bacterium | reverse complement strand
GGCTGACACCATTGCCGGTCACACTGGCCCGCACCGTGAATTTCTGCTGGGGAGACCGGGTCTTTTCCTGGCTGATTTCCACGATGGACCCAATTATATTGGGAAAATGGCGTGTCAGCTTCCCGATTTTGCGCTCAGCGTATCGGCGCACTTCCGAAGATACTTCCATGTTCTGTCCCGTAATCTGCAGCTCCATCTTTTCACTCCTGACGCTTAAATCTCTCGTGCCATGGCCAGTCCCCACACCGCCGCCGCCCCGCTAGCTTTCAACACTGCCGCGCAGGCATCGAGCGTGGTTCCGGAAGTGGCCACATCATCAAGCAGCAGCACACGCCTTCCCCGGAGCCGGCTGTCGCGGCAGGCGAAGGCATCAGTAATATTATGTGTCCGCTCTTCGATGGTCGCCGTCCGGGCCTGCGGAGGCGTATGCTTTAGTCGAACCAGAACATCATCCAGTACGGGTATATTTATCAGTTTTCCCAGCTCCTGTGCCAGCAGCCGGGCCTGGTTGTAACCGCGCTCTCTCAACCGTTTCCGGTGCAGAGGTACCGGCACCAGTATGTCGAAATCCAGCGGGCTGGCGCTAAGGTATTCCTGCAGCATTCCGGCCAGAGGAACTGCCAGAGCCCTCAGGTTCTGGTATTTGAGCTGATGGATTGCCTCGCGCATAACGCCTTCAAAGCGAAATGGAGAGCGGATACCGTCTATGGCCGCCTGCCACCGCACGCAGTCGGGACATATTATTCCACTGGATTGAGGCCGACCGCACCTGGGGCAAACGGGAGGCATTATTTGCGGCAGCGACTGGCGGCAGGCGGGACAGATAAAAGCTCCTTCCCGGCCACAGCCGACACAGTACGGCGGGAAAATGAAATCGAGCGCTGCCCCCCTTAGTCTAGCTAGCTGAGGAAGCACGGTATCACCTAATTTATGAGGTTTCCCGGAGAACTTGGCGCGTTATCGGGCGCGACTGTTGTGCAACGTCCCACTCATAATTGGCTCATTAAGGTAAACATCACCATTCCTGATCTTCAGGTTGTAGCCGCATTCAGGATTGGTGCAAACCCAGGCTTTATAGTGAATTGCAGCCCCCTGACTGCCGAAATCGGAAAGGGGCACCAGGTCACCAGTCTGACATTTCTGGCATTTGGGGAAACTGAACTGTTCCATGAGGTCCTCCTCCCATCCTTAAGTTGTTTTAAGTATACAATTAGTCAGAACCTTTTGACAAGGTTTTTTTCAGGCTGACGGTGGTAAGCCGGCGGTAAATGGCACCTTCTCTGGTCAGCTGGCTGCGCATCAGGTTGATGCTGCCTACCGTGAACTGATGGGCGGCCTCAAAACTGGCCCCGGCGATAAGCTGTCCGAAGTGCTGCTGCTCGGTCGGTGTTATCTTCTCTCTGACACGGGCCAGGGTCAGGTGAGGGGTGAACGGACGTGACTCACGGGCAAAGCCGAGTGGTACCAGGTTGGACTCAATGCGTTGCTGAAGCAGCTTCAGCTGGGAGGTATCTCCCCCCACGCCTACCCAGACCACCCTTACCCGTTTGAAGTTGGGGAAGACTCCCAGCCCCTTTACCTCAAGCGAAAAAGGTGCTATTTCACGTGACGCTTCCTCAATGGCGCTGGTGATATCGCTGATTTTAGCCGCCGTAATATCGCCCAGAAACTTCAGGGTCAGGTGTATGCCGTACGGGTCAGCCCATTTCACCGAAGGCTGCTTATCCGTCTGCAGACCGGCCTGCAATTCGGCAAGCGCTGACTTTACCTCGTGAGGCAGTTCAATGGCGATAAACGAACGTATCTGCTCCATAGTGTTTGTCACCCGGCCATTGCCAGAATTGACCTCTTCCTGGTATTAGAGCTTCAGTATTCGGCTGGCGTTACCGGATAGAATCAGGCTCTTCTCTTCCTCGTTTATGGCTGCCGAATTGATTTCCTGGAGCAGGCGGGTCTGTGGCAGCAGCGGGTAATCGCTGCCGAAGAGTATCTTATCCGCGCCGACCAGCTGGCTGACCAGGGAATATATCTGGGGCTGGTAAAGAAACGGCGATGCGGCAGTATCGAAGTAGACGTTCTGCAAGGCCTTCGGCACCTCGGGCATCAGCGCGTAAAACGGCAGGCCACCCCCCCAGTGGGCGCAGACAATGGTTACATCAGGGTGTGCGATGAGGAAAGGGTAAAGCACGTCCGGAGTGATGATTCCCTTGCCGGGATAGACGTGGCCCACGGGCTCGGAGGCGTGGGTGAGGAGAATGAGCCGGTGTTTTTTGATTGCTTCCATGAATGGAGAGATGATGGACTCATCATCGAAGTCCAGCAGTTGCATGTCGGGTCGCATCTCACCTATACCCCTGGCACCGCCCTGGGCGCAGCGTTCAATTTCAGCGATGGTGGCATCGACCGACTGCGGCTGCACCGTGCCGAAACCGATAAGTCGCTTGGGGTAGCGGGCGATTGATTCCAGAATATAGTCGTTGGTCTCCACGCACATCTCATGGGTTATCCAGCCGAAGTTGACAATGACCGAGACATCAATGCCGGCCTTATCCATGCTGTCGATGAGGTCCTCGGTGGTGGCGATTTTGGCCTCTTTCTTCGAATAGAGCAGCGCGAAGCACGGGTCGCGGTCGATGTACTGGCCGCGCTTTTGCTTGACGCGGGGTGGGAAGACGTGAGTATGAAAGTCAATAATCATCGCCTGATAATCGCCGGGTACTCGGACAGGCTATTATCGCGGTCAACCCTGGGCTAGCCCTCTTCCGCCGGCGCCTCCTCGGCCCTGGTTTCCGCCTCTTCCCCAGCCACCGCTTCTTCCTCTGCAACCGCGGGCACTTCCTCGACCTCCCTTACCATCACTTCGCTTATCTTCACCACCAGTTGCTCGGGGTCGGCATGGACCGTGATTTCCGGGTCAAGGACGATATCTTTGACATTGATGGCCTGGTCCACCTCTTCCAGCTGTGTGATATCAATATCAATCTGGGGTGGAACATTGGCAGGCAGGCACTCAACGCTCAGGCTGTTGATGCCGTGAACCAGCATGCGTCCCTTGAATTTCAGCGCTGGCGCTTCTCCCACCAGCACAATAGGCACGTCAAAGGCGATTTTTTCGGTCCGTTTCACCTGGTAGAAATCAACGTGCAGCAGTTCCCTGGTAATAGCGTCGCGCTGAATCTCGCGGACAAATATGCTTTTCGCTTTTCCCCCATCAACCTCAAGGTTGACCAGCCTGGTCTTACCGGCGTGAGCGAGCAGGCTCTGCAGTTCGCTGGTATCACACTGCAGCGCCGCCGATTTAACATTATGCCCGTAGAGGTGCGTGGGGGTTACCCCCTGACGGCGTAAAAATCTGGCTTTCTTCCTCAGCACCGTACGGTGCGTTGCTTTCAATTTTAAATCTTCCACTCTCTGCTCCTTTTCCAAACTCCATTTAAGCATATATGGCGGAAAAAATCAACGCTGGCGGCTGCCAGTGAACGGCTCTTTGTGATATTATAGAGGTTAAAATACGAAGACGAGAAGGTGGCTGGAATGAAAATCATTGACCTGCGTAGCGATACCATAACCCTGCCGACAGATGAAATGCGGCGGGCGATGTACGAGGCTGAGGTTGGCGATGATGTGCATCGGGAAGACCCCACGGTCAACCGCATCGAGGAGCTAGCCGCCGAGGTGATGGGCAAGGAGGCGGCGCTTTTCACCACCAGCGGCACGATGAGCAATCTCCTTGGTGTCCTGACCAATACCCGACCCGGCGACGAAATC
>JBARQF010000172.1:0-1962 GCA_049643605.1 Dehalococcoidales bacterium | reverse complement strand
CTTTTAGAGAGGGAAGGGTAACGATAAGCCCCCCACCAATGTCGCCGGCCAGCGCCATCACCCGCCAGAAGGCGTTGCAGACATTGAGCTTGGCCACGTTGCCCATCAGCTCGTCGGGCAGGAAAACACCCGAGCCGGGGGGTTCCTCTGTGCCGCGACGCGCCGCTTCCAGGCCACAGGCCCGACCTGTCTCCCGCAGCGTTACCATCTCGGCCAGTTGTTCGTTGATGTGGGCCGCCTTTTCCAGCCCCTTGTATTCCTGAATCAGCCTCGACGCGCCGATAATCTGGTTCATGAAGCCGACCTTGCACGTCCCGCCGCAGGTCATACGATGCGTCCGGGCAAAGCGGGCCACCAGCTTGCCGGAATAGGCGTATTCGCCGCAGTGGAAAACGCGTTCCCAGGGCACGAAGACGTTGTCGAAAACAACCATCGAGGTCTCACGCTGGCCGTAAACCGGGTTGCCCAGCTCTTCAAGGTCTTCGGCCTGCTCTCTCTCCGCCGAGTAAGGCGTGTACTGGCAGACGAAGGTTATGCCTTTGGCGTCAACCGGCGTGGCAAAGGCGATAGCATATTCTTCTTCGCCTTCAAAATGGGCACCCTGGGGCAGCACCACCAGCTCATGGCTGGCGTAGGCGCCGCTGATGTTGATTTTCGCCCCCCGCACCACGATGCCGTCTTTGTTCTTATCCACCATTTTCAGGGACAGGTATGGGTCGGGCCACTCCAGCGTCTTCTTATTCCGCTCGCCTCTTGGTTCGGTCAAAGCACCGGCCACAGACAAATCCTGACGCTGCACCGTCTTCAGGTATTCCAGAAATCGCGGGTGATACCCGGTGCCGAGGTCGCGGTCCATCTCCCAGGTGGTGCTGGCCAGGGCATGGAAGGCATCATAGCCGACGCAGCGGTAGATGCATGTCCCGAGCATCTCAGCGGTGAACGTCCCCGCCTCAGCCTTTTTAACAAGGTCGTCAACGCTGGCGCTTATGTGAGTGTAGCGATTGACCGTCTCACCAATGAGGGGGGAATAACAGGACATGATATCTTTATACTTCGAGTCCAGTGCCCAGGCGTAGCTGGCCTTGTTTGCCTCCACCACGGTGCGGGTGTTCTTATTCTCCAGGACACTGGTCACCTTTTTACCGTTCATGAAAACGCGCGGCTTCAGCTTTTTCAGGCTCTCTTCAAACTGCTCCGGTGTCATCAGCGCCATTCTACATCACCCTACCTTCGAATCTGTACCAGCTCTTTTACTTTGTCTACCGCCTCAGTGACGGCAATCATCATAGCCTCTTTTTCCGCGCGCCACTTCACCTCAACGTTACCGTTTTGCAGCGTGCGCGGGCCGACCGTAACCCTTAGCGGTATCCCCAGCAGGTCGGCATCGTTGAATTTAACGCCGGGCGACTCTTCACGGTCGTCAAAGAGCACTTCCAGGCCAGCCGACTGCATTTCTTCGTACAGCTTTTCGGCTACCTCCGCCACGTTTGTACCCTCTCGGTAGAGAGGGCAGAGGTAGACCTGATAGGGCGCGACGGACAGTGGCCAGATGATGCCTTTGTCATCGTGATAGTGCTCGACGACCGCCGCCAGCAGCCTCCCCAGCCCGATGCCGTAGCAGCCCATGATTATCGGCTTTGAATTGCCCTTCTCATCTATGAAGTTGGCGCCGAGCGCGTTGCTGAGAAAAGTACCCAGCTTGAACACGTGCCCGATTTCAATCCCCTGCATCGATTTCAATGTGCCGTCGCATTTGGGACAGCCATCACCGTCCCCGGCCTGAGCGATATCGGCCACGATGTCCGCTTTGAAGTCGCGCGGGTAGTTAACATTCTTGATATGCACATCAGGTTTGTTGCCGCCGGCGACGAAGTTGATGCCCCCGGTCACGGAGTCGTCGGCCACGATTTTTATACCTTTCAGGCCCATCGGCGAGGCGTAGCCGGCAGAGATGCCCGCAGC
>JBARQF010000171.1:0-3471 GCA_049643605.1 Dehalococcoidales bacterium | reverse complement strand
CTTGCCTACCTGGCCTGTGTTGACCGAGAAATCGCATGGGCCAAACTGAATCATGTCCAGGCCTTCTATTGATAGCACCTCGTCCATCTGTTCCACCAGACTTGCCTTTTCCACCATAATGGCGATGACTGCTTCCCGGAGTGTTCTGACCCAGGTCTCGGTGCCTATCTCAAGGACAAAGCCGCTGATACGCCGGACGACGCAGCCCTGAAGGCCCTTGTCCTCGGGTGTGTCTGCCCTGACCATCCGGATGCATTCCCTGACTTCATCTGCAGTGGAGCATTCGGCGAACAGTATGTTGGGAATGCCGGCACCGAGCGAGCGGCTGGTGATGAACAGGCGCGGGTCCGGCTCCACCTTCATCATGGAGGACATATGGGGAAACAGGTCCACGGCGCGCGCGAAGTTATCAAGCTGGGGAAGGCTCCAGGTGGCGTACTGTCCGCTCAGTTCGATGTAGTCAAATAAGCCGGCGTGTCCGATAACCTCTATAATCTCGGGCGAAGTGGTGACAACATGGGTACCAATGGTTGGCTTCCCGGCGTTCAGAAGCTCTCTCAATCGGTTCTTTCTCATTAAAATCTCCTTTCGTGCTGCATTATTGGAATTAAATAAAAAAGCGGCTCTTTTCAGGCTTGCGCCTTATCAAAAAGTTCGGCCGCCCGGTAGGAACTCCTGACCAGAGGTGATGAGGCCACCTCGGCGAATCCCATCTCCCGGCCGATGGCTTCATATTCGGCGAATTCCTCCGGAGGAACAAACCTGCCCACCGGGTGATGTTGAGCGGAAGGCTGGAGATATTGCCCTATGGTCAGCAGGTCGCAATTCGCTTCCCTCAGGTCGCGCATTACCTCGACGACTTCTTCCTGGCTCTCGCCCAGCCCGAGCATCAGTCCGGACTTGGTGGTGATTTTCGGGTTTAGTTCTTTTACCATATATAGAAGCTCCAGCGAGCGGGCGTAATCTGCTCCCGTTCTTACTTCGGGGTAGAGGCGGGGAACCGTTTCCACGTTGTGGTTGAAGACCTGAGGGCCGGATTCAACCACCATCCGGATAGCCTCCTCCGAGCCGCGGAAGTCGGGGACGAGGACTTCAACCATGATATCGGCCGCATTTTCCCGGAGCAGGGTGACCGTTCGGGCGAACTGAGAAGCACCGCCATCGGGCAGGTCATCTCTGGTGACAGAGGTGATGACGACGTAGCTCAGCCCGAGCTTTTGCACTGCCTCAAGCAGGTGTTCCGGCTCTGTTTCGTCAACGGGCCCGGGAAGGCCTTTCTTTACCGCGCAGAAAGTGCAGCGCCGGGTACATACGTCTCCCAGAATAAGAAACGTGGCGGTGCCGGCCGTGAAGCACTTGCCGATGTTCGGGCATAGCGCGCTCTGGCAGATGGTGTGGAGATTCAGCCCGTCCAGCAAGCCATGCATGGATGACATAACGCCGGGGTCAGCGAGCCTCTGTTTAAACCAGGGTGGCAGTCTTCCTCTCATCATAAGTTTCCGCGACTGAGTCATCTGTGAATTTCAGTTCAATCTCAAAGACCTCGGCGAAATGGGACAGCAAGCGCGCGGTCACTTCGCCCGTGGATAGCCCATATCCGAGCAGGCGCGTCATTGAAGTTGCCGTTTTACTGGTGAAACCGCAGGGATTTATCAGTAAAAAATAATTGAGGTCAGTGTTTACATTCAGAGCGAAGCCGTGCATGGTAATCCACCTGTGGATGCTGAGCCCGAGGGCGGCGATCTCTTCATCGTTCACCCAGACGCCGGCATGGCCGGGGTCACGCTCCGATTCAATGCCATAGTCGGCCAGCGTCCTGATGAGCACTTCTTCCAGGTTGTGGACGTACTGGTGGGCATCACGATTCCGCTCCCGCAGGTCGAGGATGGGGTAGCCGACAATCTGGCCGGGGCCATGATAGGTAACGTCACCGCCGCGGTCGGTTAAGATTAAAGACACGCCCGCGCTGGCCAGCTCTGCCGGTGACACGAGGACGTTTTCCAGCTTGCCGGCTTTGCCGACGGTGATGGTGGGCGGGTGCTCCAGGAGAAGCAGCGTATCGGCTATCCGGCCTTTCAATCTCTCCTGAAGCAGCTCTTTCTGCAGCTCATAGGCCTCGCGGTATTCAAGCTGTCCCAGCCGGCGAACTTCGCACTGCATACTTTGCTCCATGTATTCTCTACCTGTTCTTCGAGGGATAATGTATTGTCTCGCCGGTGACATCGAGGGCGGCTTCATGCATGGCCTCGGAGAGGGAGGGGTGGGCGTGCAGGGTGGCGACGATGTCCGGCACGGTGGCTTCCATCTTCATGGCGAGCGTGGCTTCAGCGATGAGCTCGGTGGCCCGCGGACCGAGGATATGAACCCCGAGAATCTGGCCGTATTTCGGCTCGGCGATGATTTTAATCAGGCCGCGTCGCTCCCCCAGTATGGTGGCGATGCTGTTGGCGGCGAACGGAAACCGTCCTATTTTTATCTCATGGCCCTGCGCTCTGGCTTCTTCTTCGGTGAGGCCGACGCTGGCCAGTTCCATGAGGCTGTGTGCGAATCTGGGCACTACATTGTGATCAATGGTGGCGCTTTGACCCAAGGCGTTTTCGGCGGCGACGATTCCCTCTTCCATAGCCACGTAGGCGAGCATTATGCCGCCGCAGGCATCTCCCGCGGCGTAAATACCCGGGACGCTGGTCTCCATACGCTCGTTAACCTGAATGGCGCCTTTGTTTATCGTTATGCCGGCTTCCTCAAGCCCCATGCCGTCCGTGTTCGGTCGGTACCCCACGGCGATGGCGACTACTTCCGCTTCCAGTTTCCCTTCCGTTTTGCCGTCCGAGATGGCGACAGATTTACCGCCGGCGCTGTCTTCTATACTTAATACCTTTGTGCCTTCATAAATCTGGACGCCGTCGTCCTGGAGTGCTTTGGCCAGTATGGCAGTCAGTTCGGCGTCCTCCAGGGGCAGGATATGGGGCAGCATCTCCACCACGCTTATCTGGCAGCCAAGCTTGGCCAGGATGGTGGCCATCTCAATGCCGATGACCCCGCCGCCAATCATAATCATGCTTTTCGGGATGCTTTCCAGGTTGAGGATTTTCTCGGCGTTTATCACACCGGAAGGACTATCCGCGCCCGGAATGGGCAGCGATATCGGCTTGCCGCCGGTGGCCAGTATTATTTTTTTGGCCTGAACGACCTGCTTCTGACCCTCTCCGCTTTCGATTTCCACCTGAAGGGAAGGCAGTAGCCGGGCGCGTCCCCTGATAACTTCTATCCGGTTGCCTTTGAGCAGGCTCTCCACACCTGAAACATGGGTCTTTATGACCGTGTTCTTGCGCACCTGCATTCTGGCCAGGTCAGCGCTGACATCCCTTGCGGTGATGCCAAACTGCTCCGATTTCTTCATCGTTTAGTAAAGTTCGGCACTGTAAAGCAGGGTTTTAGACGGCACGCATCCCCGGTTGAGGCAGGTAC
>JBARQF010000170.1:0-6702 GCA_049643605.1 Dehalococcoidales bacterium | reverse complement strand
ACTGGGAGCCATTAGTATTAGGGCCGGAATTAGCCATTGACAGCGTTCCGGTGACATGGGTGTGCCGGGTAAATTCATCGGCAAATTTGTAACCAGGGTCACCCGCCCCGGTTCCAGTGGGGTCTCCTCCCTGAGCCATAAAGTCGGGGATAACGCGGTGGAATGTCGTGCCATCGTAAAACCCTTCACGTGCGAGAAATACGAAATTGTTTACCGTTACCGGAACATCGCTGGCGAATAGCTCCAGTATCATGCTGCCCTTCTCTGTTTCGATGGTAGCCGTGTACTGCTTGCTGGTATCAATTGTCATCGGTGGTGGCGTTGAGTAACTCATAGGCTTTGATTTTTGTGCTGGCCCCGGGAGTGTCGCACGCAATGTCAATGGAGCCGACTATTCGGGGCAAACTCATGTCTGCCACGAATCTTTTTCTCCTTTCTTAAAAATAAGACTCACTGTACCCTGTCTTAATATATTGCAGCCTTTTCACCATGTCAATAATATCATTGCGGAGGCGATATTTGTGGTGCTCTCTCGGAGCAGGGCAGTTATTGACTTAACTGAAGTGAAGGGATATTGTAATTATTAGATTGTAATTATTAGATTGTAATTATTGGTTAGTCGGATAGACGACATTCACTCAGGAGAAGCAACCAGATGTTAGTTGTGATGAAGAACGATGCCACCGAGATGCAAGTACAGGCAGTTATTAAAGTAATTGAGAAACTGGGTTACCGGGGTGTTCCTATGCCGGGAGCTCAGAGGACGGCCATTTGTATTATTGGAAACCAGGGGCCGGTTGAAGATTCGCAACTGCTGGCTATGGATGGGGTAAAAGAGACCATCACGGTCACCAAGCCATACAAACTCGTGAGCCGGGAGACACAGTTGGAGTCTACAGTAATATCCCTCGGCGATGTAAAAATTGGTGCCGGGGAGCCGGTGATAATGGCTGGCCCTTGTGCTGTAGAAAGTGAAGCGCAAGCGCTCACTATAGCTGACGTTGTAAAAAAATATGGCGCCAAAGTCTTCCGCGGGGGGGCGTTTAAGCCAAGGACTT
Source organism: Dehalococcoidales bacterium (assembly GCA_049643605.1). Taxonomy (GTDB): domain Bacteria; phylum Chloroflexota; class Dehalococcoidia; order Dehalococcoidales; family RBG-16-60-22; genus E44-bin89. The sequence goes on along the minus strand of JBARQF010000170.1, from coordinate 5,644 downwards.
CTCCGTACAGCTTTCAGGGCCTGGGAGAGAAAGGATTGAGGATACTGGAGAAAGTTCGAGAGGAAACAGGCTTATTAATCGTGACTGAGGCTACAGACCACGCGAATCTCGATATTGTCGAAAAGTATGCCGATATTATTCAGATTGGGGCAAGAAATATGCAGAATTATTCATTGCTGCGACTTGCTGGTCAGGCGTCAAAGCCGGTCTTATTAAAGAGGGGCTTCGCCGCCACAATCGACGAGTTGCTAATGGCAGCTGAGTATATCATGTCGGAAGGAAACACCAGGGTTATTTTATGCGAACGTGGAATACGCACGTTTTCCGATAACACAAGGAACACTCTGGATTTGAGTGCCATACCTTCCATCAAAGAAGCCAGTCATCTTCCCATTATCGTCGACCCCAGCCATGCTGTTGGACGAAGAGAGTATGTGGTGCCGTTAGCAAGGGGGGCTATAGCAGTAGGTGCCGATGGCCTCCTGGTAGAAGTGCATCATGACCCCTCGCATGCACTTTCGGATGGAGCGCAATCTCTATATCCACAACAGTTTCAGCAACTAATGGAAGAGATAGCGCGTTTTAGGAATAAGTAATCAGGTGCTGGCAACGCAGGCTATAAGATCTTCACCAGAAGCTATTGTCCGCTGACATTCAACAACATCTATTTTTGCCAGACCATTCGTCACCTGGTCGGGAGCTGGTACACCTTCGTGGCAGTATCGTGGAACAGGGCGGCACGCTCCTGCGGCGTGAAGTCTTTGGAGAGGCGCTTGAAGGCATTCCACATAACGGTGTACGAAAAAGATATTTTATCGACCGGGAAATTGCTCTCGAACATACACCGCTCTACCCCAAACTGCTCAATGCACCAGTTAAAATAGGGCGCTAAGCCCTTGGCCACTTCGTCTGAACTCGGTGGAGCGGCCTGCTCGTACCAGCCGAAACCGCAGCGCGGCGTTCCAAGTCCGCCCAGCTTCACCGAAACGTTGGGGCAGGCAGCCAGCGCAGAAATCCCGTGCTTCCAATCACGAAACACCTCATCATTCTTCCCGACGTAGGGGCCGACACGCACGAGACCCCCGATGTGGTCCACGACAATGGCTATTTCCGGGAAAGCTCTGGCCAGGTCCACCAGTTCCATCAGCTGCGGGAAATACAGCCAGGCATCAAAACTTAAGCCGTACTTTTGCAGACACGCAAACCCCTCTCGGAACTTCGGGTCCAGCAGCAGACCTTTGGGGGCGTTATAAGACGCCATAATATCCGCCGGACTGGCAGTCCAGACGCTGATGTGTCTAATCCCGCGGAACCGGTTCTTGCTGGCCGCTATGTGTGCCTCGAGAACCGGTGCTACCTTGTTGCCTAAACTGAGGTCAGCATAACCAACAATACCGCTGGCGACGGCGGTTACGCCGTATTGCCCGCGCGCAACCTGGTCGGCAATTCCCTGCACAAACTCTGTCTCGCCCACGGGCTGCATCTCTTCGGGGCCGTCTTTTTTATACCTAGACTTGCACTCTACAAATACAGTCTGGACGATGCGGTGGCCTCCTCCGGTGTCCTCTAACAGCTCCTCAAGCAAGTATCGGTCGTTGGGGCGGTCCCACAGGTGGTGGTGCGGGTCACAAATTGGTAAGTCCGGGTCTATCGGCGCCTCTATCGTTAACTTGAGCCATGCTTCACGCTCGGTTTCCATCTTGCCCCCTTCTCTTTGACTTTATACCGCTACTTTGAACCAGTCTCGCGTTTATTAATTTCGTCGGGATTACAGGATAAGTACCAGAGGCACAACCAGCGCTACCAGCCCTGTAAATACTACTATGAAGAGGAAGAGGTTGTATCTTAGCGCGTAGTTGCTTAACAGAGACTCATCGTAGTAACCTTCGACACCCTGGTCTTTGTACATTTTCAGCAGTCCATTTATCAGTTTAATGCGAGTTTGCTTGCCTTTTATCAAGCCTATCTCTACAACGAAATTGACCGCGATGACAAGGCAAAAGAAAGTAAAGAACACGGTCCAGGCAGTAGCATCTTTATCTGAACCCTGAGCCACTGCTGAGTTTACGCCCAGAGCCAGAAGGTTCAAGAGAATCGCAGCGAGTATGAAGATGATATCGGTACGAGTATTTTGTTGCAGTTCTGTAATGATATGTTCATGAACACGCTCAATCATATTTACCCCTCCTGTTTGGAATTTCGTCTTATGATGAATAATAACCCTGCAGGCCTGTGAAATGCAATCAGGAAAGGTGAAAACAGAAAATCAACGGAGATACCGGGATGTGCGTGACTGGCAACGCATGCATTATACCGGACTGGAGTCGCAAACTATTGCTATTTGTATTAATAACAACAGGCCTGGCCAATAGGGGTAAATGGGGAGGCGATTTATAACCCGTAGCGGCTGGCTCTAGCGACTTCTGGGTAATCCGTATTTTTTACTGAACTCACTCGCTGACATTTTATCATCGAACAGGGCGGCGACATCTTTGGCAATTCCCAGTGCCTCTTCAACTGACATTCGCTGCCACTCTTCTTCCGGTATCGAGCTTTCTAAATAGTGGTGGAAGATATGTCCTGTATCCCAAACTGTATTCGTCATCAGTCCTCCTTGTGCTCAGATTCACTTTTACGCCTGTTTCATTTATGGCTTGTCTCTCTCATCAGAAAGAGACCGATTACGGCTGCGGAAATTATTGTCGCCCAAAAGACAAAAGGCCATAGCTGGTTGGTTTCGGCTAAATTGCCGCCTATGATAGGAAATAAAAATCCCCCAGCATTTTGACCAGCGACTACTAACCCCACGGCACTTGCCCCATAAATGGGGCCGATACCTCTCATTTCGAGCGGTATCGTTAAACTCAGTGTGATGAAACCCATGGCCGCAATCCCGATTAAGGGGATTAATAACCAGAATAACATTGTGCCAGATATGGATAGAAAGTACGTGCTAATGCCCATCACCGCGGCACAGGTTATGAGGACTATTTTTCTGGTTCCAATTCTATCCGATAATGCCGGTAATGTAATGGCGCCGATAATGCCAGCCATAAAGATGGTTGAAGCTATTGTGTCGCCGGTAATTTTCAACACCCCGGCACTTTCCAGATATACGGGTATATAACCCATCAGTGCAATATAGGAGCCGACTACCCCCACATTGGCTATGACAAGAAACCACAGCTCTTTAACGCGAATTATCGTGGCTAATGCTTCCCTGAAAGGCACCTTCCTCTCGGTTGTGCCAGTACCAGCAATGGCCTGGTCTGACTTTCCCTTCCTGATTACTGAAAGCCAGGTGATACCAAGAACGATACAAATAGCGCTATAGAAGAAAAGTACATTTCTCCAGGAGCCCACCAGTGGTAATATAAAAGTAGCCCCCAGTGCGGTAGCTAAGATGGCACCAATATTGAATCCGGAGTTTACAATTCCAAATGCCATGCCCATCTGTCTTGGGGGGAAAAAGAGGCCGACTATTTTTGGCAGGTTGGGAATTACTATGCTGAGAGAGGCACCACACAGGAACATTGATATTATTAGCGTGACAGCGTCACCGGAAAAACCTCTGAGGCCATTGGCAATTGCGATTGCAAAACAGCCGATGCCGATAACCTTGCGGAGGTCGAAGCGGTCGCCGAGTAGCCCGCCAAGGATAGAGAAAAGCGCCACTCCAAGAGGAAGGGCGCCCCATATCATGCCCACGTGCGCTAAAGTCAACTGCAATTCACGCGTAACACTGCTGAAGAGAACCGGCATCGCCGTAAACGGCATCCCGACCGCACCGATAAAGACCACGTTGGCCATCAGTACTATGAGCCATTTGTTCGGTGCTTGTCCTTTATCAGTCATTGGCCAACTGCCTTCCTGTTTGCTTAGCACACGCTGCCGGGTTTCAATATCGGCAAAATTAGTAACGAACAGTTACGAGCATTTTAAACGGCCTGACTCTTCTGGTCAAGGCTTGCGAACCGGATACTTCGTCAGATTGTACCGTCCTGGAAAGGCGCGATTTCCTGAATATTGACAATTTCTCCCAGGAGAACTAAACTCAAATCCCAAGAGAAACCGTTTCCCAGAAAGTTAACATAATATGAGGAGCTGGCATTAATGGTAATGACACATAAAGCACGTATATTGGCTGCTGCCGGAAAACAATTGGTGGACAAATTGCCTTTTGGAGCTCGCATTGACCTGTGGTACAACTATCACGCGGCCAAAGGCACTTTGCCAGAGAAATATAAAGGATGCACTGAAATTGAGATTTTACGAGACCTGGGGGCTGGAGGCATGGTCGTTCTTGGTGGTGAGCAGGTCAAGGCAGGTGGGGGTTCCAAGGCAAGGTTAATTACCTTGTGGGAAACGACCTTTAAAAATGTGAATGCCCAAAGCGATGAAGAAGGGCCAGTAAAGACGGTTACGTATATAACGCCAAAGGGTACTGTTAGTACCAGAACAGAGTTCAATAGAACAGAAGGATATCTGCAAGGCTACGTAATAGAAAGGCTGTTCAAAAACGAGGAAGATTACCCGGCCATAGAGTGCTTGCTGGAGGATTCAGTTCTCGTCCCGGACTACGTTGAATACACAAGGCTGGCTGATACGATTGCCGATGACGGAGTAATTCGATGTGGCCTGCGGACATCACCGATGCAGTATATAATGCGTGACTTAATGGGCTATGAGACTTTCTTCTACGAACTGGCTGATAACTCCCAGAAGTTGGAGCATCTTTATGAAACAGCCAGGGAGCTCTGGAAGAAATACCTCACTATATTAGCCGATTCTCCTGCGAAGCTACTCTCGATTTGTAGCAACTGGAGTGACGAGATCCATACACCGGTCTTCAGGAAATACTTCGTGCCCTGGCTGCAAGAAGCCACTGAATTCCTTCACTCTAAAGGTAAGCTGACACTGATACACGCTGACGGGGAAATGAGAAGACTCATCCCTTTGGTCCTGGAGTCAGGGATTGATATTGCCGAAGCGTGGAGTCCAGCGCCCATGACCTCAGTCACCACCGCTGAATTAAGAAAAGCCTGGGGTGACAAAATAACCATATGGGGTGGTTTGCCCACGCTGATTTTTGAGCCCACCTGCAGTGATGAGAAATTTGAAGACTATGTCATTAACCTGTTTCGGGAGATTGCCCCGGGCAATAATTTTATTGTGGGAATGGGGGACAACTTCCCAATTGATGGGGATATCAACCGCATTCTGCGAGTTGTGGAACTTATTGAGCAATACGGTATCTTGCCTATCGAAATATAGACTTACTTTGCCATGTATTGCACATGAGTCATTTTTTTATATTATTATCCAAAGGTCATTTGAATCATGAGAGCAACGCTGCGAGTCATTGACACCATCAGTGAGTGGACCGCAAAGGTGGTAAGCTGGCTTGCCGTTGCCCTGGTTTTTGTGCTTGTCTTTGACGTCGTCGAGAGATACGTATTTGGCGGCGCCACGGTATGGGCCTACGAGACCGGCACTATGCTCGGCGCCACCATCTATGTTATGGGCTGGGCCTACGTCTCCCGGATGCGCGACCATATCCGGGTCGATGTTTTTTACGTGCACTTTTCACCCCGGGTCCAGCTCATTATCGACGTTGTCGGTACCATATTATTCTTCCTGCCGC
>JBARQF010000169.1:0-1617 GCA_049643605.1 Dehalococcoidales bacterium | reverse complement strand
GCCTTGACCAGGCATGCTCGCGGTTAAGCTTTATCTGCTGGATGTTTACCGCCAGTATGTCGCCGGGCTCGGCTCCCTCGATATAAACCGGGCCGACCTGGGGGTTCCGCTCGCAGAGAAGCGTGGCGTCGTTGCGCTGCTTCATCTCTTCCGGCATGGGCTCCATTTTCTCGTTGAAGCCGCCGGCATCGCGCGTCCGCGCCACGACGACATCACCGCTTTTCACGGTCAGAGCCGGCTCATTCGGGCCAAACGTGTAGTAGAAGGTACGCGGTTCCAGTCTGTGTACGGTGCTCTCTCCCATTTTTACCTGCCTTTTTGATTATTAAAATTGAGACGGTGCTCAGGGAATGCTGGTAACGTTGGCATAAGACGGGTCATGTATCGGTATTAAAATATCCGCCATTCCTTTGATGCGGAGCGTGCTGTTATAGGCGGCCATAACATCCGTATGTGTCCCCGGCGTTATCACCGGCATCATCTTTTTCAGTTCTTCCGGCGGATAGAAATTTTCCTTTACGCAGCAGAAGCCGGTGATGATGGCTTTACCCCGGTCGGTATTGATGGCCACCGCCTGCGTTCCCGGTGAGTGGCCGGGGGCGGGTATGACTTCAATGCCGGGAGCAACCTCGTGGTAGCCGTCGACCAGCACGAAATCGAGGTCCTCGAGGAGGTCTTTCTTGTAGCTGAGGCCGGTAAGCGGATGAGGCGAAAAGGCAAAATGTAGTTCTGTTTCGTTTACCAGTACCCTGGCATTGGTGCATTTGGGGGTATTGGCGCAGTGGTCCCAGTGGAGGTGGGTCTGAATGACCAGGTCAATATCCTCCGGCTTCAGGCTCAGACCACCCAGCGCCTCTTCAAAGGACATGACCTTTTCCGCGGGAAAGCCCCGAAAGGCGGTTGCCAGTTCGGCATCGGTGCTGGTATCGATGATGATATGCTTGTCGGCACCTTCGATGTACCAGCAGTAAGCGGGCGACATGAATTTTTCGCCGTAGCGGTAGCGGTAAAGAAGAATTCCCATGTCGATTTCCATCCTCGTCAGCAGAAGCGGTCTGATGCGGTAGGTTTTCATCTTTATTCAGCTCCTTTCATATTGATACAACTTGCCTGCAAGGCTGATTTGCGATTTCTTGCCTATTATACAATAATTGACGGCAACGGTGCCGACTGATATCATTTTGGAGAAATAGTGTAGCAGGAGGTAGAAATGGTCAAATCTGTACAACATTTTGGTCTTACGGTAAGCAACCTGGACGAAGCCCGCCACTTCTTTCACGACCTCTTGGGGCTGGAAGCGACAGAGGTGCGCGAGACTAAAGGGGAACGGCCGGAGATAATCCTGGGCATACCGGGGGCATCACTGCGTCTCTGTCTGTTCAAACTCCCCGATGGCAATAACCTTGAGGTGATTGAATACCTCAACCCCAGAGGAACAAAGCTGGACCTGAAAACGTGCAACCCCGGCGTGCCCCACATTGCTTTTATAGTGGACGATATTCAAAAAATGTATGATGAACTCAGCGCCAGAGGGGTAAAATTCGTCAATCCGCCGTACTGGGGTGGCGAGAGCGTAGCCGGTGCAGGCTGGGGCGTTTGCTTCCTCAGGGGACCGGA
>JBARQF010000168.1:0-8574 GCA_049643605.1 Dehalococcoidales bacterium | reverse complement strand
GAATAGCAGATATATATGGCAGAAAGCGGATTCTCACCTATGGCACGATAATCTTTACCGCCTCTTCTCTTATCATAGGTTTTTCCACTTCGGCTGCCATGCTTATCTCCTTCAGGGTTGTGCAGGGGATGGGGGGAGCACTTATCTTCAGCACGGGGGTTGCCATTCTGACTTCTGTATTTCCAGTGGGGGAAAGGGGTAAAGCTTTAGGCATAAACGTTGCCGCTGTCTATCTCGGGCTGTCTGTAGGGCCGTTTCTGGGCGGTTTATTAACACAACACCTTGGCTGGAGGAGTGTTTTTCTAATAACCGTGCCTCTTGGTGTAGTGGTTATTACCGCTATATTCTGGAAGTTAAAGGGAGAGTGGGTTGGAGCGGAGGGGGAAAAGTTTGACCTTACAGGTTCGCTGGTCTATGGCGTCGCAATCGTAGCGCTGCTGTACGGTCTATCTCTTCTACCCGCAACGTCAGGTATATGGGTAATAATTATTGGTGTGTTGGCGACGGCGGGGTTTTTGTGGTGGGAAACGAAGGTAAAAAGTCCTGTTTTAGATATGAGGCTATTCAGGACTAATACCGTATTCGCTTTTTCTAACCTGGCGGCATTCATAAATTACAGTGCGACGTTTGCGGTGACTTTTATTCTGAGTCTTTATCTGCAGTACGTCAAAGGGCTGAGTGCTCAGGGAGCCGGTATAGTCCTGGTGTCAATGCCGGCAATCCAGGCGATATTTTCTCCGGTTGCCGGCAGGCTCTCCGATAAGATTGAACCGAGAATACTGGCTTCAACGGGCATGGCGTTTACCACCATAGGACTCGGGCTTTTAATCTTTTTGACGCAAGATACGGCACTTGGTTTCATCTTGACCAGCCTGGTAATATTGGGATTCGGTTTTGCTCTTTTTTCTTCTCCAAATACAAATGCCGTAATGAGTTCGGTTGATAGCAGGTTCTACGGGGTGGCCTCGGCAACACTGGCTACAATGCGTCAGGTTGGGATGACATTCAGTATGGGAATAGCCATGCTGATTATTGCCGTCTACATGGGCAGGGTAGAAATCACGCCTGTGTATTTCTCGAGCTTTTTGATAAGCACGAGAATAGCGTTAACAATCTTCACTGCCCTTTGTTTTCTCGGTATATTCGCCTCTCTGGCTAGAGGAAAAATCAAATCATGACACAGCCCTGAATTTTAGTGGTTTCCTCTTAGCTGTATCAGTATTATGATAAGCTAAAATGGCCAGACGTCTGGTAGACCGATTGTAAAGTAAGAAGCAGCATAATAAAATAACCCAGGACGAGGAAGTAATCTGCGAATATGAACTTGGGAAATGAAAATAGGTGTAAAGACGGTGTATGATATAGATTCGCTGCAGGAATCGCTGAACGTAAGGTTGATAAATCCTTCGCTGCTGGAGCAGGCCCTGATTCACAGTTCCTATCTGAACGAATATCCCGGAACTGTACCGGCTTCCAATGAGAGGCTGGAATTTCTCGGTGATGCCGTGCTGGGTTTCATTGTGGCTGAGAAGTTATATCAGAATTCCCCCGGCCTGGCTGAAGGTGAAATGACCAGAATCCGCTCGGCTCTGGTGCGGGGGGAGACGCTGGCGCAGATAGCCAGGAGCCTGAAGCTCGGAGATTACCTTTATCTGGGAAAGGGTGAAGAGGCCGGTGGCGGACGGCAAAAACCGGCTAACCTCTCGGGCGCACTGGAAGCGGTAATCGCGGCTATTTATCTTGACCGGGGCCTGGCGGTAACACGAAAACTGGTGCTGGGGTGGCTTGCCGGAGAACTTCAGGAGGTGGTGGGTCGGGGAAAAGGCGTCGATTATAAGTCAAAACTGCAGGAAATGATACAGTCGGAATATCATTCGTCGCCATCCTATCGAACAATACAGTCCGCCGGGCCGGACCACGACAAACTGTTCACCGTTGAGGTAATGATTGGGGATAAAGTATTGGGGAGAGGGGCTGGCAAAAGTAAAAAGCTGGCCGAGACGAAAGCGGCCCGCGATGCCCTGGAGCGGTTCAACCGCAACTTTACACCTTGATAGCTCTTTGCTAAACTGCAATTGGGTATCGATATAGCAGTACATTATTTAAAGCAGAGGGTCAGAGATGGGGAAACGAGATTACCGACACAGGGAGTCAAAGAAATCAAAAAAGGATACTAAAAAAATTGCGCCGATAACTATCATACAGCCATCGGTGCAGGTGGAAGTAATCGGGAAGGGGAAAAAGAAACGGGAAGAAGGGGAGGGGGAAGAAGAGTAGCTGTTTACCAGCATCTTTACCGAACCGGAGAACTCAGAACCAGGGTGGAAAAAGCCCGGTCGTTTCTTGTCCGGTGTCATCTCTGTGCCCGCAACTGCGGGGTCGACCGCCTGAATGGTGAAAGCGGTCAGTGCCATACGACCAATGAGGTAATCGTGTCCAGCTTTGGGCCGCACTTCGGGGAAGAGGCGCCTCTGGTTGGACGGTGTGGCTCGGGGACCATATTCTTCGCCTACTGCAACCTGCACTGCGTTTTCTGCCAGAACTATGACATCAGCCAGTTTGGCGGAGGCAGCACTGTGGACAACAAAGAACTGGCCGACATGATGCTTTCCCTGCAGTCTAAAGGTTGTCATAATATCAATCTGGTGAGCCCGACACACGTGGTGCCGTTCATTCTGGAGGCGCTCGAGATGGCGGCAGGAAAAGGTCTGCAGCTGCCCATCGTGTATAACACCGGTGGCTACGATTCGATGGAAACACTGGAGCTGCTGGACGGCATAGTCGATATCTACATGCCGGATATGAAGTACTCCGTGGAAAAAGTCGGCGAGAAGTTCTCCGATGTCGAACAGTACCCTCAGGTGAACCGGGCAGCAGTGAAGGAGATGCACCGCCAGGTAGGCGACTTGCAGGTTGACGAGTCAGGTGTGGCCGCGCGGGGATTGCTGGTGCGCCACCTCGTCCTGCCCGATGGACTGGCGGGGACCGAGGGTGTGGTCAAATTCATCGCCGCAGAAATTTCCCGCAACACCTACCTGAATGTCATGGCTCAGTATCACCCCTGTCACCACGCTTTTGATTACCCGCAGATATCGCGCCCGGTAACCAGAGAGGAATTCTCGGCAGCGATTGAACAGGCACGGCGCTCTGGTTTAAACCGCCTTGATGGACGGATTTCTCTGCATGTTTAAACAGGATTATGGTCGGTGATGGAAAACCCGGTTTCCGTTCGCGCTATTGTTTACGGTCGAGTCCAGGGGGTATTTTTTCGTGCTTTTGTAGAGGAGCATGCGCAGCGGCTCGGCCTGGTGGGTTATGTGCGTAATCTGCCCTCTGATGCTGTGGAAGTGGTGGCTGAGGGCGAACGGGAACAGGTGAATAAGCTGGTAGAACGTCTCAAAACGGGGCCGCCGCCCGCTATAGTGGACAGGGTAGAAATCAGCTGGTCTGAGTATACGGGTGACCACTCAGGGTTCAGAGTCAGATATTAATCAGCCACCGGGTGAAATCCGTAGTACCGGTCATTCTTCAGCAGGCGGAGCAGGACCTCCGCTGATGTGCGGGAGATATCGCCGTCGCGTCGTTCGCTCAGCTGTTTTCCCAGTTCCTCAACAGTCATTGGCTCGTTGCCGCTGGCGATAAAGAACCGGAATATGCTTTCCCGAACGGGCATCTGACCGGTGATAAAATCGGCGCTGCGACTGCAACATTCTCTGACCCGCTTGAGAAGCTCAGAATCGGAAGTCTGGCTACTCTCTCCATCCAGTTTTTTATGGCAGCTTTCACAAAGGCAGCTTTGAAGCAGAATGGAAATAGAGCGACCGCGCTGCGGGTACCAGTCCGGGTCAATGGACCAGCGCGTGCTTAATTGGTCGGTAATAATATCGTCTTCTGTCATGCCGTCCGGAAAAGCCTGCCTATGTCTCAAGCGCGACTTTTGCTGTTTTAATCAGGTCCAGATATGGTGTCTTCAGTCCAAGCGTTTCGCACACTTCGCGGTCTATCTCGTAAGGCTCGCCGATAAATATCTTGCCATATTCTTCAACCTCGCCACGAGAGGTGTCATCTTCACCGACCAGCTTATTTCGGGCTTCGATAATTCCCAGGTCGAAGGGAAGGGTGAAGTAGAGGTCGGCGATGACTCTATCAATACCCAGGTTATATAACGTACCCCAGCTATCGGAAGCCTCATCATGGTACTTGCTGTATGGCAGCAACGAAAGAAGGTTCATGATGCTGAGACGGCAGCCGCCTTTGATTATTTTCAGAGGAGCTACGGATATCAGGTAATCGCTGGAAAGGATGACGTTAGGTATCCAGAATGTGGGTATGGCCAGGGGCTTGGGGAGAGGATTATCCACCTCAACCCAGATACAGTCTTTAACATCCATGGGCAATACCCGTGGGAAGTCATAACCCAGGGCCTGATATACCGGATAAATCGGTTCGCCCTCGGGCGTACCATCCAGAATAAGAATATCGGCATCACTGACCCGGCGAATACCTTTGATGAGCGTTGCCAGCATGCCTTTGCTCGTTGAAACCGGGTAGGCATCCATATGTGAGGCGTTCGGCTTAATTAAAATCCGGCGCGCCCTTGAGATCACGGTCGGAGGTTTAAACGTGAAATCATCAGCCTCGAATATCAAGATTTCCTCCTCATAAAGATGCTCAATCTTGGCAACCGGTCGATTTTTTTCAATCCTGAGACTATGGCTACCAGAGTCCTGAGCAGCAAATTTCTGCCCGCCTTACTTAGTGGTACGTATGTGCCATCAACATACAGGTCAACACTATCTTCCATGCTGGCCAGGTATTTCTGCTCAATTAAATCGGCAATTTCGGCGACTGCCTCGCTGGTGAACTGCGGCACGTTGACATCGAGTGGTTTATCGGTGACAATTGCCAGCAATTGCTCCGGAGGGCTGACCAGGTCAGACCCCTGGTCGCCACGAATGATTTCAATCTTGGGGTAGGGATACTGTTTAAACCCTTCTGTAAGGACAAAGTCACAGTCCGATCCGACGTACTGAGCCAGAGTCTGCGGGTCCGGGTCAGTTTCCAGACGCCGGATGACGGCCAGCCTGTCTTTTGAGCTTATCGCCGATACCTCGCTGCCCGCCTGACTGAAGCGCCAGCTATCCTTGTTTGGCGTATCAAACTCAAAGGCATCAGCCGCGTGTTTGATAACGGCTATGCGGCGGCCACGCTGCTTGAGAACCTTGATCAGGGCTTCAAGCAGGGTCGTCTTGCCCGAGTCAGATTTTCCTACAATAGAGACAATAAAAGGCATTTCCAATTATCCGTCAGTTAAATATCATCCTCGTCATCCCAGCCCAGCAGGATAACCTTGACTGTCTCGCCGGCTTTAGCACCTGTCGTGTCTTCGGGAACAATCACCAGCCCGTTGGCCAGGCTCATCGAAGTGAGAATCCCCGAGCCCTGAGGCCCGGTAAGGTGGGCGTGGTACTGGCCATCGCTCCTGGTGACAATCGCCCGAGTATAAAGACGGCGGCCATCGGTATTGACCACGGGCTCTTCCAGCACGGCTTCAACCACCGGCTTGGCCAGGTTCTTTTTCCCCATCATCTTCAGCATTGCCGGACGGGCGAACAGCTCGAAGGTGACCATGGAGCTGACCGGGTTGCCGGGGAGCCCAAGGTGGGGCACTCTTCGCGGGTTTCCGTTTTTGTCCGCTCCCTTGAGCGTGCCGAATGCCAGCGGCTTGCCCGGCTTCATGCGCACCGTCGAGAAGGTTATTTCACCTTCGCTGGCCAGGACGTCTTTCACCATATCGTAGTCACCGGCAGATACGCCGCCGCTGGTAATCAGCATATCGGCGTCAAGCCCCTGGCGAAGTTTATCCAGCAGCGATGCCTCGCTATCAAAGGCGATGCCAATTATCTTGGGGACGCCGCCATAGCGTTTGACCAGAGAGGCGATGCTGTACGTATTGCTGTTGTATATCTTGCCGGGAGGCAGCGGCTGGTCAATATGGACGAGCTCGTTGCCCGTGGCCAGGACCGCCACCACCGGGCGGCGAACAACATTCGCCTTGCTCATGCCCAGTGAAGCCAGAACGCCGACTTCAGCAGGCCTGAGCACGGTGCCTTTCTTCAGTACGGTTGCCCCCCGGGCGATATCCTCTCCGGCACGCCGGATATTCAGGCCGTGTTTAACTTCACATAATATTCCGATTTCGTTGGTGTCTGAACCCTGGCGCTGGGCTTCGTCCGTGTCTTCAAAGCGAATAACGCTATCAGCACCTCCGGGCACCGGCGCGCCGGTCATAATTCGAATGGCTGTGCCCGGCGTAACCTCACGCTGGGAAATAGAACCAGCGATAACGGTGTCGATAACGCGCAGAATGCGCGGCGACTGGCCGCTGGCGCCAAGCGTATCACTGGCTTTCAGGGCGTAGCCGTCCATAGCGGAATTGTCCAGTGGCGGTATATCTATATGGGAGATGATGTCTTCAGCCAGTACCTGGCCCATTGATTCCAGAAGTGGAGCTGCCTCGGCTTCAAGTATGTCTACACAGCCGAGTACTTTTTCTAAAGCCTCTTCAACGCTTATCATCGTTTCATTCCTCTGGCGATTTCCTCTGCCTTTGAAAGGTCGGACCGGGTGTTGATATTAAAAAAGCTCAGGTGTTCGGGGTCGAATGGTTCAATTTCGTCAGCTTCCAGGTATCTTGTCCGGACCATCGGGAAAAGCCGGTGTATCGATAATTTATCTTGCTTTAGCAGGTGCTCCATGGGTTCCAGGCAGTTCTTGGTATAAATGGCATGCAACGGCTCCACCAAGTTGCTCACCCTGGGTACCACAAGGTCGAAATCAGACAAAATTTCCATCATATGTCGCAACAGTGCCGGATTCAAGAAAGGCATATCCGAGGCGACGACAAGGTTGCAGAATGAACTGGAAGTTATCAATCCAGTGTAAACACCACCCAGTGGACCTTTACCCGGATAGATATCGGTCACTGCCTTTAACCCGGGATATTTATCAGATTTAACCAGGGCATTATTGCTGGCGGTTACCAGTATGGTCTCCCGGGAGAGGGGGGCTACACGGTCTATTACCAGGTCCAGCAAATTTTGGTCGCCAACGGTTTCAAAAACCTTATCGTGCCCTAAACGTAAACTCTTACCACCGGCAAGAACAATGCTGCTAATTTCCAATGTAATAAAACAATCCCTGCAACCTCATCCCCATTTTATTGTACCATGACCGTCGGCGTACGTCTATAGGTGGAAGCTGGCTTCCGCCCTGTTTCCCATTTATAGTGCTGGCTTCAGCACGATAATTCGAGTGGTTGAGGGCATCTCTCCGGCCCTGAACTCGACTTCACTGGCATCGGGCTGACTGATATCCTTCTTGCCGCGCAGAAATTCCTCCACCCCGGCTATCGGGAAGTCACACTTGCTGTTCTTGAAGTGCATCGGGATGACCACCCTGGGCTTGAGTTGCTCGGCAACCCGGCTGGCAACGGCAGCATCAATGGTATAAAAACCACCCACCGGCAACAGGAGCACGTCCACGGCGCCTGCCTGTGCCGCCTGCCCGGCGGTCAGCTCGTGGCCCAGGTCGCCGAGATGGCATACCTTTACCCCATCGACCTCAAAGCAAAATATGGTATTGCTGCCCCGTTCCTTTCCCCCGCTGGAGTCGTGGAAGGTGGCAATGCCCTTGAATTTGATGCCTTTGATTTCGGCGTCGCCTTTGACCACCTGGGGACTGCCCTTTACGGCGGCAACACTGCCGTGGTCAGAATGGTCATGGCTCACGGTAACGGCGTCTGCGGATTCATTTATCTCGCCATAATGAAGCCTGTCGTCAGGAATATAGGGGTCAGTTATAATCTTTGTGCCGCTGTCCGAGGTGATGAGGAAAGATGCGTGTCCCAGCCACTTAATCTTCATCTTATACCTCCTGTTTGATTCTATTTTGATGACTTCTGCGCCAGGGAGACAACCAGATTGACCAGTGTCCGCATCGGCACACCGGTAGCCCCCTTTATCTGGTAGCCGCGCTCTTTATCCGTCAGGCTGGTGCCGGCGATATCCAGGTGTACCCAGGGCGTATCATCGACAAATTCGGCCAAAAATTTGGCGGCGGTAATGGCCCCACCTAGCCTGCCGCCGACGTTTTTAACATCGGCCACGTCGCTCTTGTTCTGCTCCCCGTATTCGTCAAACATCGGCATCTGCCAGATGAGCTCGCCGGCTTCATTGCCCGCGGCGATAACACAGTTCACCAGTTCTTGATTGTTGCCGAAAGCTCCGGTGCAGATGTCGCCCAGCGCAATGCGGCAGGCACCGGTCAGCGTGGCGGCGTCAACCATTTTCCGGGCGCCATGTTTTTTGGCATAACTCAAGGCATCGGCCAGTATCAGCCGCCCTTCGGCGTCGGTGGAGATTATCTCCATCGTCTTGCCGTTCATGGCGGTGAGGACATCCCCCGGCTTGAGCGCGTTGCCGTCGGGCAGGTTCTCCGTTGCCGGAATGAGCGCCATCACGTTCATCTTGGGCTTGAGCTGGGAGATGGCAACCATGGCGGCGATGACCGCCG
>JBARQF010000167.1:0-1728 GCA_049643605.1 Dehalococcoidales bacterium | reverse complement strand
TTGTTTCTTAAGTGCATAGTCATAATACTCGATTTTGTTTCGCATTTTTATTACTGTGTACTTCATTTTATTTGTACACCCGGAGGGATTCGAACCCACGACCCTCAGATTAGAAATCTGATGCTCTATCCAACTGAGCTACGGGTGCATATTTATTCAAGCAATTTATCAACTAATTCTGTTCTTTCGTGTCGAAGGGTAGCTCCATCATATCCCTTACTGAATCCAGTGTCACAGTCATTTTTAAATTGTGCGACAATGTGTTTCTTCATCAAATCGAATAATTCTTCTTTTTTCTCGTCCATAATATTATATATTAGTTTCACATCCCCGTAAAAACAGAGATGTGAAAGCAAATGTAGTAAATTTTAGTGAGTTAGCAACTCTCTGGTAATGTTGCTTGCGAGTTTTCCATCAATTTGTGATTTCATTGGGTGAGTTTTGATGGTACTCATTACTTTCCCCATGTCCTGCATGCCAGAATATTGATTCTTATGTATTATTCCACCAATAATAGTCTTTAGTTGAGTGTCTCCGAGCATATTTGGTAGGTATTTACTAAGGATTACAACCTCATTCAAGTTCCCCAATTCCTTGGCGTTCTCCGTCATCGTGCGAAGCACTTTGATTACTTGTTCATCTGTCAGGTCTTTACCGACCCTACCAAATTCACCAGCAGCCACTCTAAGCAAAGAAACAACTTCAACATCCCTGCTTTTCATGGCATTCACCATGTCTTCCCTGATTTGTTTTTGTAATCCCATGACTGTTATTTTTAATTAAAAAATACGATTATATATTTCATCCTTTGTTTCATCATCCCAATCAGGATAATCCAGAAAGTTATCAAAGGTAATAAAAGTTTCTGGTTTATTTTTCTTAAATATAATTTTTTTATTTTTATCAATCACCCACCACACACCATCAATATTGATTTTATCATCTGCCCTTTGCAATCTTTCCTGTTCCTTCTGTTTTTCCAATGCTTGTTCAGTAGCTTGAATTTCTCGATAATCATTCATGTTATTGATGACAACATCAACACCCAGACCCCCTTTATCTTCTCGCTCTCGATTCGCATATTGTCGCTGCAATCTTTTTCTAAGCATCACTGTTGTAAGAACGTTCTGTCTAACAATCCCCCAGAATTCATCACCTGTGGAATCTTTCATCAGGTCATCCGGGTCATCCGAATAAATTTCATAAAACGAAACACCGGGATTAAATTTATTGGTGTTCGTATATGATGTTGACTTGGGATTGGGAACAAACGTCCCTAATAATATTCCAAAACTTTGTTTGGGTTTGAAGTCAAATGACAGTACATCGGTTAAATTTTTCATGATGATGTCATATTCACTTTGTGTGATGTCATTATAGGTTTTCATTCTATCCAACCTACCGTTTAATCTTCTGAGACTGTGTGAACTAACTTTGGTTTCAAAGAGTGCAACTTCTTCTTTTATTAAGTCAGTGATTTTCTTTTCATCGGATTTCATATGTTCGAGTTTCCTATAAATACTTATACGAAAACGAATAAGAAATCTTGAATCGAGCCTATGGAGGGAGTCGAACCCACGACCCTCTGATTACAAATCAGAAGCTCTGACCAACTGAGCTACATCGGCTTAATTTAATTGGGTTTCGTTGTAAAGAAATCTTACCAAATCCACATCCATTAAGTTAACTGTTTCTCGACCTTCTGGAAGTACTTTCATGTTTCTGTCG
>JBARQF010000166.1:0-1755 GCA_049643605.1 Dehalococcoidales bacterium | reverse complement strand
GGATAATAAAAAGGTCGGGAAGGCGAACCTGTACCTGGGGGAAGTAGAGGTTACCAACCATGTCGTGGGCTTCAAAAAGAAAGCGCAGTATACCGAAGAGGTAATCGGTGAGGAGCCGCTAGACCTGCCGCCACAGACTTTCGCCACCATCGGACTTTGGTTTGACCTGCCGGACGGGGCTGAATCTCGCCTTGAAGAAGCGGGGCTAGATTTTGCCGGCGGCCTGCACGCCGTGGAGCACGCGGCCATCGGTATCCTGCCGCTGTTTGCCATGTGCGACCGCAATGATATTGGCGGCGTGTCCACGCCGCTGCACCCGGACACCGGGCGACCCCAGATATTCATCTATGATGCCTATCCCGGCGGCATCGGCATCACCGAGAAGGGTTTTGACATCATCGCCGAATTATGGCAAGCTACAATTAGGGCGATTGTGGAGTGTCCGTGTCAGGACGGTTGCCCGAGCTGTATCCAATCACCCAAATGCGGCAATAACAATCAACCTCTGGATAAAAAAGCAGCGCAGGTTTTACTGGAAGAATTGCTCGCTTAACGGATTTTCTTAATCTTAAATTCTCGGGAAGAGGTGAGATAGATAGCCAGCTTCGTGTCGCAGGCGCTGAAGCGCAGCCGGGAGACCTGGTTCTCCCGGGCCATGCACCTCTTTGACCGCACCATTCTTGACGATGAGGTGTGGGACGAGCTTGAGGAGTTGCTCATTGGTGCGGATGTGGGCGTTAATACCGCGGGAAGGTTAATCGGGGTGGTAAGGGAAAAGGCGGATAAGGAGAAGTTGAACCAGGGCGCACTGGTACGGGACGCCTTGAAGGCAGAAATGACCGGCATTTTGAAAATTGCGGCTCAAGGGGAGCCGGCTGCTCCGGCGTCGCCAAACGTTTCTCTCTTTGTTGGTGTCAACGGCGGTGGTAAGACAACGTCCGTCGCTAAATACGCCCGTCGATTGCAGAAAGAGGGCAAAAGTGTGCTGCTGGTGGCGGCGGATACCTTTCGGGCGGCAGCCATTGACCAGTTGAAAAAGTGGGGCGAGCGGGTTGGGGTGGAGGTCATCGCCCACCAGTCGGGGGCCGACCCCGGAGCGGTGGTCTATGATGCTCTGCAGGCGGCGGGCAGCCGTCAGGTCAATGAAGTTGTCATTGACACTGCGGGCCGTCTTCATACCAAGTATAACCTGATGGAGGAGTTGAAAAAGATAAAGCGGGTCGCTGCCAAAACAGACGAGACAGCCCCGCACGAGGTAATTCTGGTCATCGACGCCACCACTGGCCAGAACGGTTTAACTCAGGCCAGATATTTCACCGATGCGCTGGGAGTCACCGGTATTTTTCTGGCCAAACTGGACGGCACTGCCAGGGGTGGCATCGTGCTCGCCATCTGTGATGAACTGCAGATACCGATTAAATACATCGGCACTGGAGAGAAGCTGGAGGATATGGCCGATTTTGAAGCCGAAGCCTTTGTAGAAGCGCTCTGTGCCTAAATAAGGAATACTGATGATAACCATAAGCATTGACCCGGTTGCTTTCACCATCGGAGCGATTGAAATCAGGTGGTACGGGATTTTCATCGCCCTGGCCATTCTCACCGTAGTCCTGTGGACTGTCTGGCAGGTGAAGAAGGGTGCCGGAGTCTCCTATGATACCGTGTTCACCGCCGCTCTGGTGGGTATCCCTTCTGGCATCGTGCTGGCTCGTCTGCTGCACGTGGTTGATAACTGGGAATACTACGGGCAACGTC
>JBARQF010000165.1:0-7846 GCA_049643605.1 Dehalococcoidales bacterium | reverse complement strand
GATTGAAATTGATAATCTGGATGACTTAAACGCCGCTAACTACCTGTTTGCCAACCAGAGACAGCGCTACGAGCACGTATCAAACCTCCACGGTGATTACTGGCGCTATAACTTTATTGACCACGCTCTCCTTTATAACCTTTACTTCCCGCCACAAGCCCTGCTTGATGAAATTGCTGGGCACCTGCGTGAACTGGTCCTCAACTACCCCAGCGGCCAGAATATCTTGGCAGAACTTATGGGGGCGTTGATTGACCAGCCGTCAGCAAGGATTGTCGTCGGAAACGGCGTCTCCGAACTGATAAAAGTCATCGGCCGGCGACTCGACCGGCGGTTGATAGTGCCGGTCCCGTCATTCAACGAATGGATCAACGCCGCACCGGAAGGCGCAGTCATCGCATCGGCTCTCCTTCCGCCTCTCTTCCAGCTGGACGTGGATTCATTCGTCAAGGAGGCAACTGATAGCGGTGCTGATATCGCCGTCGTCATCAACCCAAACAACCCAACCTCTCTCGCCGTACCCAAGGAAGACCTTCTCAGCCTCGTCGAACAACTGGCTAGGAAGGATATCCTACTCATCATTGACGAGTCCTTTATCGACTTTACCAAAGATCCCCAGATGGCGACCATGGTGCCGGAGATAGAGCGGTACCGGAATCTGGTTATAGTCAAGAGCCTGGGCAAATGTTGTGGTGCCGGCGGACTGCGTCTCGGTTATCTTCTGACGGCTAACTCTCAATTTGCAGCGGCGGTTCGTGAAGAGATTTCTATTTGGAACATCAATAGTTTTGCTGAGATGTTCCTCCGGCTGGCTCCGCGCTATTGGCACCAGTTCGTTTCGAGCTGTCGGCGCGTCCGGATGACTTGTGATGAACTGTATCGTCGCCTGGATGCCATCCCAGGATTGGTGGTGCACCGGCCTGATGCTAATTTTGTCCTCTGCCGTCTCCCCGATAATGCGATGAGCGGTCCAGAGTTCTCCAGGAGACTTTTCACAGACTACAACATCCTTATCAAGAACTGCGCTGGGAAAACGATGCCGCAGGCCGAACGCTATGTAAGAATCGCTTCTCGCACTGAGGCAGAAAATAAATTGCTGGTTAAGGCCATAACCAACATTCTAAATCGAGAGGTATCGACAGTTCCATCTAGGTACAAAAACCGTGTAAGCACTTAAAGGTCACTGATGGCCTGGAGGTGCTCTTCTCCCGGTCGGTAGATGTATTTCCCGGTCGGTTTTACCTTCTCCACGAAGAGTGTACGCTCGTGACCGCTGAATTTGATAATGAGCGCATACCAGAACTCATAGGGTACATACAGTTTGACGATGCCCTGTTTATTAGCTCGGAAAGTACCCATCCCCACGACTGAAATCCGGGCGTCACTCATCGGTTGTCCCCGTTCGTCCAATACCATTACCGTAGCGGCACGCCAAGGTAATAAGCGTCGGGTGATTGCCTGCTTCAGGCGTTGGGCTCGACCATAGACTGGGCCATCTGGGGTAAGACTTATGATATCCTTCTCATAGACCCCCGCTGGCTTCGGGACGTGCCATTCCGGGCCATACTTGGTTTCCAGGTACTCTTCGGGCGGATTCGGCACGTAGAACTCGCCACCGATAAACTCCACCTTCTTCAATTCCACGAAAAATCGTACCGGGATACGGCTTGCCGGGTACATGAACACAGCGTCATCCATCACCCGGTAGCACTCCCAGTCCACCGTCACCGGGGGCTTTACTATAGGTACATATACAAAGTCGTCAGTGTGCTCTAGTGTGGTTATGAATCCTCTTTCCCTGAAAGTACGGACGACTGGTTCTATCTTCTCTTCGCTGAGCCCGTGCAGTCCGAGCACGGAGCCGATATCAATGTCATCATCCCAGGGAATGAAAGCTTTGTCTCTGACGGCCCCGAGGCATGTCCCCTGTCGAAGGAAGAAAGTTATCCCGGCCTCGTCCATCACCTCTTTTATCTCCAGCAGGACACGGATGGCCTTGGGGATATCCAACGGTGCTAGCTTCGCCACCAATCGGTCATGTACTGCTTCCTCATCTGGAGTGAGTTTTTCCATGAATAACCCCCATGATTTATGCCTATGGATACAGACGTACTCCGGTAATCTTACCACACATTAAACAAGAGTTATTGGTACCATATCATAGCTATCTATACGATTTTAAGAACTGGTAGCCAGTCTTTCACAAACCCTGTACCGTAGTAAAACCTTACCTTCAAAAAAGGAACCAATATAACAAAAAGGAGATACGACTAAATCGAAAGCGTGAAAGAAGTTGAAAAAGTTCTTGTTTTTGACCTGCACGGTCTACCAAAGCTGGAAGACCTTCCCTGCCGGGGAGTTTTGAAAAGAATCAGGGTGTCAAGACACTAGGTCAACCGACACCCTGATTTTATTATTTCTTCTATGAAATATCAATAATTGTTGGGCTTGTTAGCTCAGATTTCGAACCAATGACCTTCGGGTTGTTGGCCTAATCTTTGTTTTTGTAGTAGTTTTAATCATTCTTCTGACCTCCTTTATCGCTTGATTCTAAGAATAGATAACTCGACGATACGGTCCAAATATGGTCTCGTGCCCGTGGTCTCTACATCAACGAATGCAATAGGCCTTTCAAATTTAAGGTTCTTTAGCATCGTACTGCACCTCCGTGAGATAGAAGTAAGTCAGGCCACTATTTTAACATAGGCTATACAAAGCAGATATTTATTACGGGTAAAGAGAATTGGGTGCAGACGGAAAAGGAGCACAAAGGAACAAGTAGGGGGTAGGGGGGTAATTCTAAAAATCAGGCCAACAACTAAGAATGGCTTTAGCTCATCTTATTAAAAGCACTCAACTATGTATTGACAAATATGGTAGAATGAGCATTGGTAAATCGGATACGAACGTCGGATACGAGTATCATGACCGATTATCCAATAAAAAGCTACAAATCCGCTGGCTAGAAAAAGCGGATAATTTGTATCGGGGTAGTAAGATAACTATTTAGCATGTGGCTTCCCGCAATTAAAATAGCTACGAATCAATCTGGCTGATCTAAATTTTGGTTGGACACCAAATAATAGAAAAAGGGAGGTGATAGTTTTCGATTGATTAAGCTCTTACACGGCATAACTCCAATATTTCAGGAGGAGGAAATGAATAAAAGAAGAATATTAACTTTTGTTATGGTGGTGGTGCTAGTGGGTGGCTTGGCGGCGGCTTGTGCGGCACCAGCACCAGCTCCTG
Organism: Dehalococcoidales bacterium; assembly: GCA_049643605.1. Classification (GTDB taxonomy): domain Bacteria; phylum Chloroflexota; class Dehalococcoidia; order Dehalococcoidales; family RBG-16-60-22; genus E44-bin89. The sequence continues at coordinate 4,597 of JBARQF010000165.1, read as the reverse complement.
CACCAGCACCAGCTCCTGCACCAGCACCAGCTCCTGCACCAGCACAACCCGCTGAGGTATTTGAGTGGGAATATCAAACTCTTCATCCCGTTGGGTCAGCAACCTATGCCGGGTTCCACCTTAAACTTGCCGACCTAGTAAAGGAGATGTCCGGAGGCAGGTTAATTCTTCGCGTACATCCCGGTAATGAGATAGTCCCTGTCTACGAACAGACCGAAGCGGTCAGAGACGGCGTACTTGACATGGCCCATTCCGACCTGGGTGCCGAGATGGCCCTGGTTGGAAAGTCGGCCCTGCTGCTGGGTGCCTCGGGTTATCCGGCTGGTACCACGTGTGATGAAGATTTTTCCTGGTTTTATCTTGGTGATGGCATGGATTACGCTAGCCAGGTATTCGAGGACTACGGATTAGTGATCGGCTGCCTGCCAGAAGGGCAAGAAGTATTTTGTTATTCCCATAAGCCTCTGGCAACAGCCGCTGACTGGGATGGTGTAAAAATGCGCACCATTGGTCTCTGGGCTGAGGTACTGGGAACCTTTGGGGCTTCCGTGGTAACCATATCTGGAGGCGAGGTCTACCAGTCGGCGGAGAAAGGTGTCATTGACGCCTTTGAATACGCTGGTCCTACCGTGAACTGGCCGATGGGCTTCCACGAGATAATGGATTACATGGGTCTTCCCGGCATTCATTCACCAGGCGCCACTCATACCATCAAGGTAAATCGTCAATCCTGGAGCAACCTTCCCGCTGACCTGCAGCAGATATTAGTGGTCGCTATTGAGAGTCTTGGTAATGAGTTTCGAACCAGTCTGCTTATCAATGACAGCGCCAGCCTAGAACTGTACCGGGATTATGGTACTAACATCTTCTATGTCAGCGACGACTTCCAGGCGGAAATTGCCAAGCGGACTAAGGAGATTACGCTACAATACGCTGCTGACGACCCGCTGTTCAATGAGATCTGGGAAAACAAGAAGGCGTTTGTGAAAACCTACAAAGGGGGAAAGACGGCCACAACCTTGAATTACTCCATCTATGACTAGGCAAGAAGGTCTAGCAAGTCTTGTCTTTGGTAGCCCTTGGTCAAATGCCGGGGGCTACCAAAGGTTTGAACTAATCAGTTGGCATATGGTTCTTCTCTAAATTATGGCCTGAAGATATTCAGGTTCTGAAAGGATTTCTAATGAGAAGGTTTTATAATGGTATGACCTCAACCAGTGAGCGCACTGCCAAGATAGTATCGTGGCTAGTCGCTCTGCTGGTAATTAACATATCATACGATGTCTTCATGAGGTATCTTTTTAATGCGCCCACAAACTGGTCTTATGCCTCGAGCTACATGATGGGAGCCGCTTTGTCGGCTCTCGGGTTGGCTTATGTACATTCTGCTGGCGGCAATGTGCGGGTTGACATTATATATAATAAATTTTCACCCAAGACGAAACTGATAATAGATATGGTTTTTACCATCATTTTCTTTTTTCCGGTGTACGGCCTCCTTGCCTATCACTTTGGAGTGAATACTTGGAACGCCTTTGTCATTAAAAGATATGATATTAACAGTATCTGGTATCCAGTGGTCTGGCCATATATGACGGCGATTACACTTGGGTTTGCTCTTCTGTTTGTTCAGGGGATAGCCACCTTCCTGAGGGACCTGAAGAAATTCATGAAGGGAGGTGCAGAGCCTTGGTAGAATTCAGCCCTGAGATAATAACGATAATAATGTTTGGAGGCCTGATCATTGGCATTCTCCTCGGTTATCCACTAGCCATCGTCATTGGCGGCGTCGGCATGTTTGCCGGCATCCTGTTTCTGGGTCCCATGGTCTTCAAGATGTTCCCTTTACGCATAATAGGACTGATGTCCAGTTATATCCTATTAGCGGTGCCGTTGTTTATTTTTATGGGGACAATGATGGAGGCATCGGGGACGGCGGAGAGGCTTTTCGGGGCGCTCTATTTATGGCTTGGGGGGTTGAGGGGAGGTCTGGCCATAGCCACCATACTAATGGGCACCATTCTGGCCGCCTGCGTTGGCATCATCGCCGCCTCCACCATCATGATGGGGCTGATTGCCCTCCCCAGCATGATACAGCGAGGGTACAGTCGGGAAGTGGCCACCGGCTCGGTGTGCGCTGGCGGTACACTGGGTATACTCATACCACCCAGCGTGATGCTGGTATTCTATGGCCCAATGGCAAGTCTATCGGTAGGTAGGCTGATGATGGGTGCCTTTATGCCAGGCCTGTTACTTTCTACCTTGTATATTTCGTATGTTGGCATTCGATGCTTCATCAGGCCCCAGGACGGTCCTCCAATGCCACCCGAAGAACGAGCGGTACCGCTAATAAGAAAAATCGGCATTCTTATGGGCGGATTGCTGCCCCCTGTTTTCATAATACTGGCGGTATTGGGCAGTATCTTCTTCGGCGTCGCGTCGCCAACGGAAGCGGCGGCTCTCGGTGCCCTCGCTTCAGTAATTCTAGCCCTGGCTTACCGCCGGCTAACTTTGGAAACATTCACCAAGAGCATGCTTCAAACATTGAAAATCACCTGCATGGCATTTCTCATTGTCTGGGGAGCTACCAGGTTTACCGGCACCTTTCTCAGAGTGGGAGGTGGCGAGGTGGTTACCAATCTGGTGCTGGCTATGCCGGGCGGCAGGTGGGGAGCCTTTGGCGTCATCATGTTTATCATCTTCATCTTGGGGATGTTTATCGACTGGATGGGCATCCTGTTTGTTATGGTTCCAATAGTAACGCCTATTGGGGAAGTCCTGGGCTTCGACCCGATCTGGTTTGCCTTGATGGTCTGCGTTAACCTTCAAATGTCATTTATGACACCTCCCTTCGCTTATGCCATCTTCTTTCTAAAAGGAATAACCAAACCAGAATGGGGAGTAACCACCGGGCATATTATCCGCGGGGTTCTTCCTTTCGTTGCGCTTATCGTTACCGCGCTCGTTTTATGCGCCGTATTCCCCCAAATAATCCTCTGGCTACCAGGTATAATGATAAAGTAACAAACAATGGCCTGCCCCCCAATTATCTAGCAATATTTGCTTGAGGAATAATTGTGCCCCGGTTTGAAAACGCGACCGTACTCCAATAGTGGGGAGGAGGGGGGATAATTCTCATAGTATTTCAGCACTTAAACATAGCCAAAATGCTACTAATTATCCTGGGATTATCCAAAGAAATTGATGTTTGGAAGTGTTAGATTTACGCTTATTTATTTGATAATCACGAGTTTGGGCCAATTACGGGAGGGTTGTTGGCCTGAATGCCGGACACCCTGACTTAGGTTCAAGGTGTCAAGCAAAGCCTCACCATTTATCTGGATCGGGGCATCCAATACCTATAGTAAAGACTTCCCTGAATTATACATTTTGACGTACTGTGCAATAGATAAAAAGAGCCAACGCCATCTTTACTCTCTGAACTAACATTTGGACTGAATCAATCTATGGGGGCAGGCCACGGTCTGGTGTAAGGATGATACTCGAAGGCTCTTACCTGCTGCAGGGAAAGAATGAACTCCCGCAGCTCTTGGGTACCGATTTCGATTACGCCTGTGGGATACCCTCTGGATTCAAGGAATTGCCTTAGTTTGTTAAGCGCAGTGGTGGCAATCAGGATGGTCTTATCGCTTTTACCCTCAGTGCGGGCGCAGAGCCGGTAGCCCTGGATCAGGTTATCGAGCTGGGTTGCCCTGCCCCTTGTTTCAACGATATGATTTAGCTCTTGCTGAATGTTGGCTGTCATTATTATCCTCCGTTTTACGCAAAAAGTAGCGGGTCTTTTCCATCATGCGTTTTTGACGAAGCAGCGGGTCTTTTTGCAAATTTCGGAGGATTTTGCCCGCTTTTCAGGGGGTTAAGACAGCCTCAATTTGAGCCTATTCTGGCGTCCCTGGCGGGATTCGAACCCACGGCCCGCTGCTTAGAAGGCAGCTGCTCTGTCCAGCTGAGCTACAGGGACGCTCTTATTACTATTCAAATGTAGCACGAAAGGGAAAAAAGGGTCAAGATTCGCATGCTGGCTTATCGTTCTTGACAATAGCTTCCAGGCATTGCTAGTATGAGATAACTAAAGCTATTGACACGAACGGCGAATGATGACTCGATTGCTTGACCGGGTTGACGGCCCTGCCGGCTTAAAAAAACTGAGCAAGCGTGAACTAAAACAGCTTGCCAGCGAGATCAGGGAGCAGTTGGTCGACACCATTAGCATTACCGGTGGCCACCTTGCTTCCAATCTGGGTGTGGTTGAGCTCACCATAGCCTTGCATCGCGTCTTTGATAGCCCGAAGGACAAGATTATCTGGGATGTCGGCCATCAAAGCTACGTTCATAAACTGCTAACGGGAAGAAAAGAACGTTTCGCTTCGCTGCGCCAGTATGGTGGCCTTTCCGGTTTTGCCAGCCCTGAAGAGAGCCCGCACGACCCGTTTGGCACCGGTCATGCCAGCACGTCGATTTCGGCGGCGCTGGGGATGGCTATCGCCCGTGACCTTCGAGGTGACGATTACAATGTAGTAGCGGTCATTGGTGACGGAGCCATAACCGGGGGCATGGCTCTTGAGGCGCTCAATCA
>JBARQF010000164.1:0-9630 GCA_049643605.1 Dehalococcoidales bacterium | reverse complement strand
ATAAAGGTATTGCTCATGCGGACGATGGGAGGATAGCGATAGTTTATAGCGCGGGCATTGCCGGTGGGCTGCTCTTTCAACTTGGCGGCTGTCTCCCTTGAGTGAAGCCTGCCTACCAGTTTGCCTTCCCTGATAAGGTACGTCCTGGCGGCGGGTACGCCTTCATCATCGTATTTATAGCTGCCGCGAAGTCCGGGCAGCGTGGCCGTATCCACGATATTAAGCTCCCGGCTGCCGAATTGCTTCCCCAGCGCCATGAGCTCACGCAGGCGGTCATTCTCATAGATAAAGTCAGATTCAGACAGGTGCCCGAAGGCTTCATGGACAAAGACACCGGCCAGCACCGGGTCGAGAACCACCGTGTATTCCCCACCTTTGGCCTGCGGTGCTGAGAGCAGCTCCACAGCATGACGCGATAAACGTTCGACCTCCTGATGGAGTTGACTGACTGGAGCGAGGTCTCCACGACTGCCCATGCTCAGCCCTGCCTGCTGGATATCGCCGTCTCGCGCCGCGACGGCAGCGACGCGCAGGTTAACGTCCGCCCTTTCCTGTTCAATATAGCTCCCCGGTGAACTCAGAAAGAAGGCCCGCTTACGACTGTCGCTGTAGCCAATGTTAGAGGTCTGTATCTCGGGCTGCCGCCAGATAATCTCATTGTACTCGTCCAGCACCTGTTTTTTTTCGGCAAGAGGTATGGTTACCGGGTCTCTGTCCACTCCTGCCGATATCCGGTCAACCACCGGTGACACCGTTGCCAGCTGGCTTATCTCGCTGCCCACCAGCCCGGCCTGCCTGATGGCCATCTCGACCCGTCCCCGCAGGTCGTCCAGGTTATTGAAACTGACAAAGCCCCAGCCCCCCCTGACCATCGCCCGTACATTGCCCCCAACCGACTCCGACCTGCCAACGGACTCCAGTTCCCTCCCCCGATACACCATATGGCTGGCCTGGCTCTCCTCAAGATGAGCCTCAATATAATCAGCGTCGCCACGGCGGACCAGTTCGGCCAGTTCCTGAGCAGCATTTTCTATCGACATGATGGCATTACTCCAGACTTAGAATAGCGACGGGTCAAGGCTTGGACGAAGTCAGTTTACAAAGTAACGGGAGCGATGTCAATGAAGACGCCGCGCCGACACTCGCCAGATTTACCTGTTTCATCCGGTTGCTATTGACACGGGATGAAACCCGTTCTATACTTCGTTTACGCTTTCATCAGGTGACGCGAAATGACAGACGATAATGAAGAGATGAGGAACACCGGCCTCAAAGTAATACTCTACGTCTTCTTCATCTCCGCTTTCCTGACCATCATTGTATTCATGCTCGGGCAGGGCTGGTTTAATTTCTTTATCGAACAGCTGAACTGGTCATATGAAACACTCGAGATGGTCCGAAGCATCCTGGTGAAAGTATTCACCGGTACCGCTATTACCTCCTTCGTCACCTCCATTACCGCCGTAGTCCTTTTAATCTTCCGAAGTTAAAAAGTTTAACCTGAAAAAGTCACTTTTAAAAATACTTGCCTTGTCAGAAATGATTGTGCTATACTACGACGATTGATTTTTCCTTGTGAGGCAGGTAGTTGCTCACGAATTACGGATACATCGGACTGTTTTTAATCGCAGCTGTCCTTTTCACCCTTTTCATGGTAATTATTCCCATCGCCCTCAGGTTTCTTAAAATCGTCCCTCACAATCCCAACCCCATCAAAAACTCCATCTTTGAATGCGGCATGGAAACCATCGGCAAGACATGGGTCCAGTTCAACTTTCATTATTATTTTTATGCCCTGATATTTCTGGCCCTTGATGTCCTGGTGGTCTTCCTGTACCCCTGGGCGGTCAACCTGAGAGCGCTGGGCAGCGCCAGCTTTTTCGCCGTATTAATCCTGGTGTCCATTATCCTGGTCGGCTATGTCTATGCCTGGAAGAAGAAGGCTTTGGAATGGAAATAGAACCTGCCAAGAAATATATTTATCCTGATATCGAACTGGACCGGGAAGAAGGCCAGGTCATTGAAGACCTGAAGGCCCACAGCCAGCAGCCGATTCCTGACCCTGACCAGTGGCTTGGCGAGGAGCTGGAGCAGAATATTCTGCTGACCTCGGTGGATGCACTGATTAACTGGGGTCGGCGCTCTTCGCTCTGGACGGCCATCTGCTTTCCCGCCTGCTGTGCCTTTGAGATGATTGCCGCCAACGGGCCGCGCTTTGACCTGGCGCGTTTCGGTATGGAAATACTGCGCGCCTCTCCCCGCCAGGCTGACCTGATGATTACCGCCGGCACCCTGACCTGGAAAATGGCACCGAACGTGAGGCGCATCTACCACCAGATGGCGGAGCCCAAATGGGTCATCGCCATGGGCGCCTGTGCCATCAGCGGCGGCATCTTTGCCTCGGCGGAGTACGCCGTGGTGCCGGGCTATAATAGGATTATCCCCGTAGATGTGTATGTTCCCGGCTGTCCTCCCCGCCCCGAAGCCCTCATTTACGGAATACAGATGTTGCAGAAGAAAATTGCCCGACGCAAGAATATCGATGTGAGAAAGATACTGGAAAGATGACAGTTGCTCTCTCCGGCAAGGAAGTTGCCAGTAAAATAGAAGAGAAGTTCTCCGGCAGCGTGGTTGAATCCAGCCCGGAAAACCTGGTGGTTAAAAGTGACCACCTGCTTGACGTCGCCCGTTTTCTGAAGGAAACCGGGGGGTTGGATTTCGATTATCTCAATTTTGTCACCGCTGTCGACTACTATGACCACTTTGAGGTCGCCTACCTGCTCAGTTCCCTGGAGCACAACCACAGCCTGATGGTCAAGGCCCGGTGCTACGACCGCGAAAGCCCGGCATTGCCCTCGGTGGTGAGCGTGTGGCAGGGGGCTGACTTTCAGGAGCGGGAGATTTACGACCTCTTCGGCATTAAGTTCGAAGGACACCCGGAAATGAAGCGTATTTTCCTCTGGGATGGTTTTGAGGGACATCCCCTGCGGAAGGACTACATATAATGGCGGTGCGCACCGAACCCTTTGTGCTCAATATGGGGCCGGTTCACCCCAGCACCCACGGAGTGTTCCGCATGCGGGCGACGCTCGACGGTGAGGTGGTGATGGATATCGAGCCGGTGTTTGGCTACCTGCACCGCGGCATCGAGAAGCTCGCCGAACAGCGGACATACAATGGCATCATACCGCTTACCGACCGGCTGGACTACATTTCATCGATGAGCAACAACCTGGCCTACTGCCTGGCCGCTGAGAAGCTGGCGGGCATCAAGGTCCCGGAACGCGCCGAATACATACGGATAATCATAGCTGAATTGCAGCGCGTCGCGGCTCTTTTAATTGCCGTCGGCGCCTTTTTGAACGACTGCGGGGCTTACTTCACCCCCTTCCTCTATATGTTCCGGGAACGTGAGAGAAACGTCGACCTCTTCGAGATGGTCAGCGGCCAGCGGCTCACCTATAACTACATGCGCGTGGGCGGTGTCAGTCAGGACCTGCCCGAGGAGTTCATGCCTGCCCTGCGCAAGTTCATGGACATGATGCCGCGCTTTATGGATGAGTACGACCGTCTCCTGATGCAAAACGAAATACTTCTTGCCCGCGCCAAGGGCGTCGGCATTTTGACCGCAGAAAAGGCAATCAACTGCTCGATAAGTGGCCCTGTGCTCCGGGCGAGCGGCGTGAAGTGGGATATCCGCCAGGCTGACCCCTACTCCATCTACGACCGCTTCGATTTTGACATTCCGACGCAAACAACCGGCGACTGCTACGACCGCTACCGCCAGAGGGTCGAGGAAATGCGGCAGAGCCTGCGCATTATACGGCAGGCAATGGAACAGCTCCCGTCCGGCCCTGTTCGAGCCGAGGTGCCCCACCTGATTCGACCGCCAGTCGGCGAGGCATACGCCCGTCTTGAGGCACCGAAAGGTGAACTTGGTTTCTACCTGGTTTCAGATAATTCCATCGCTCCTTACCGCTGCCATATCCGCCCGCCAAGCCTGATCAACCTGACGGCATTGCGCGATATGGTACGCGGCTGGAAGATAGCCGATTTAATCATTATTTTCGGCAGTATCGATATCACCGTGGGTGAGATTGACCGCTAATGGCAACTTTTGATTTTAATATATACACCATGGTCAATTCCCAGGCAATCTCCCCGGACTGGCCCGGGGGGTTCTGGTGGCACTGGCTATTCTTCACCGTGGTCATCATCGGCTTTGTCCTCACCCTGGTGATGGGCGTCATCTATATCGAACGCAGAGGAATGGGCCGGATGCAGTCGCGCCTCGGTCCCAACCGCACCGGGCCTTTTGGCCTCCTCCAGCCCGTGGCCGACGCCGTCAAGGTGCTGCTCAAAGAGAATATCGTGCCTACCGCCGCCGACAAGCTCGTCCACTGGCTGGCGCCAGTCATTGCCTTCGCCCCGGCCCTGATGCTCTTTGCCGTGATACCTTTTGACAACGGGGCCCTGCTGGCCGACCTGAATATCGGCATCCTGTATGTGATAGCCATCAGCTCGGTGTCCACGGTGGGCATTTTCATGGCCGGGTGGGGCTCTAGCAACAAGTATTCCCTCCTCGGCGCCATGCGAAACGTCGCCGCCATCGTCAGCTATGAAATCCCGATGGTGCTGGCCATCGTCGGCGTGGTGCTCATCGCCGGTTCACTGTCGTTGAACCAGATTGTGGTGGCACAGAACGTCCCCTTTATCCTGCTCCAGCCGCTTGGCTTCCTGCTTTTCTTCGCCGCCGGCTGCGCCGAGATTAACCGCAGCCCCTTCGACCTCATGGAGGCCGATTCCGAGATTGTGGCCGGCTTCCACACCGAGTACTCAGGCATGAAGTTCGCCATGTTCTACCTGGTGGAGTATGCCGAGGCAGTGGCCATCTCCGCCATCATCGCCACCCTCTTCCTCGGCGGCTGGAAAGGCCCGATACTGCCACCGTGGCTCTGGTTCGTCGTCAAGATTATCCTTGTCTTCTTCGCCATGGTATGGACGCGAACCACCCTGCCCAGGATAAGAATCGACCAGTTGATGGCCTTCGCCTGGAAGTTCCTTTTCCCAATGTCACTGCTCAACCTGTTTATCACCGCTCTACAGGTGCTGGCCGGCTGGCCCACCGAACTGGTCTGGGTGATGATTATCGTAAATATCGCCGTGATGGCAATCATGGTTCTCATATGGTCGAAATTTTTCTTCCGGTTAGGAGGGGGCAGAGTTGAAGTTTGAACGGTATGGAATCGGCATCGCCAAGGGCCTGACGGTAACCATCAAGCATCTGTTCCGTCACCCGACGGTGTCGCAGTACCCTGAGCAGCGACTCAATATCTCGCGGCGGTTCCGGGGCAATGAACTCATCTGGAACCAGGAGAAGTGTACCGGCTGTGGCACCTGTGCCAAGACCTGCCCCCAGGGCGCCATTGAAATCGTCACCTCGACCGATACGGCAGAAAATAAGTATGTCGTCGAGAAATACGAGGCCGACACCGGCTACTGCATCCAGTGCGGCCTCTGCATTGAGTCCTGCCCGTATGAAGCGCTGTACTTCAGCCATAATTTTGAGTGCGCAAAATACCGCCGCGGCGAACTGGTGCAGGGCAAAGAAGAGATGCTGGAAACACCGGAGAGGAAGGTCAGCGGCTATTTCTATCCGGATAAAGCGGAAAAACTGCCCGAGCAGACCCTGCTCATAGAGAAGGTAACGGAGAAACGGTAATGGGACTGGCTATCTCTTTCTGGATGCTGGCCGCAGTGGCGATTATCGCCGCACTGGGCGTGGTTCTGCTGCGCAACGTTTTCCGGGCGGCGCTATCGTTGATACTGTGCTTTCTAGTGGTAGCCGGGCTCTACATTACCCTCAGCGCCGATTTTCTGGCCGCCGTCCAGGTTCTGGTCTACGTGGGTGCCATATCGGTACTTATTATTCTGGCCATCATGATGACCAGAGAGGTACAACAGGGCAGCCCGAACAGCCGTTTTCAGATACCCGCTTTTATCGTTGCTATCCTGTTTCTGGAAGTACTCGTTTTAACGTTAATCAACACACCGTGGCCGATATCAGGCATACCGCCGACGGCGCCGACCACCGCTGCGCTGGCGAATAGCCTCTTTGGCGAAGGTGGTTATCTCCTGCCGGTAGAGATTGCCGCGGTGTTGCTGCTTTCCGCCATCCTGGGAGCGATTGTCCTGGCGAGGGAGAAGTAAGCAAATGATGATAGGCCTGCAGCACTACCTGATATTGTCCGCCATCCTGTTCTGCATCGGGCTTTACGGCGTGTTCGCCAAGCGCAACGCCGTAATCATCCTGATGTGCGTCGAGCTAATGCTCAATGCGGTCAATATCACCCTGGTGGCCTTTTCACGCTACGTGGTGCCGGCCATGCTCACGGGACAGGTCTTTGCCATTTTCGTCATCGTGGTGGCGGCAGCCGAGGTGGCCGTTGGCCTGGCGATTATCTTCGCCATCTACCGCGGCCTGGAAGATATTGATGTCAGCAAAATCGATTTATTGAAGTGGTAAAAAATGTGGATTGAAGTCAAGAAAGCAAACAGCCTGATGGTGGCCGAAATGTGGCAGGATCTCTTCGAGGGAGAAGGGGTTCCCGCCCGCATTCTGCCCGCCTCAGGCGTACCTATCAGCCAGGAGTTCACCGAGTACTCCGTAATGGTGCCGAAAGACAAAGAACACGTGATAAGGGACGTATTGAAGAAGCTATGATGCCGTATCAAATAGCCTGGCTGATATTTCTGCTCCCGCTATTCTCCTTTGTCATCATCGCCTTTTTAATCCGCCCCTTCGTTAAACCGGAATCAAGGGTAGCCGGCTATATCACCATCGCTGCCATTGGCGGCTCTCTGGCCCTGTCCATCTGGGCGCTGTTCGCGGTGATGGCCGCTCCCCACCATGAAATACCCGTCCCCGACATTACCTGGGTGGTCATCGAGGGCGGGGTGACCATTCACCTCGGCATTATTATGGACTCGCTGACGGCGGTGATGCTTATCGTCGTCCTCGTGGTCAGCCTGATGGTACAGATTTACTCGCAGGGCTACATGCATGGCGACCCCGGCTACCACCGCTACTTCGCCTGGATGTCGCTCTTCACCGCGTCGATGATAGGCCTGGTGATAGCCGATAATTTGCTCTTCATGTTCGTCTTCTGGGAGATGGTGGGGCTTTGCTCTTACCTCCTCATCGGCTTCTGGTTTCACAAGCCCTCTGCCGCCGATGCCGCCAAGAAGGCGTTCATCGTTACCCGGCTCGGCGACTTCGGCTTTTTAGCCGGGATTCTGCTGCTCTATCTGAACACGGGCACCTTTGATATTCATGAACTGCACGAGCTGGCCATCGCCGGTGCGCTGGCGGGCACGGTGCTCACCTGGGCAGCCATTGGCATCTTCGCCGGCGCGGTGGGCAAGTCGGCCCAGTTCCCGCTCCACGTCTGGCTGCCCGACGCCATGGAAGGCCCGACACCGGTCAGCGCCTTAATCCATGCGGCCACGATGGTAGCCGCCGGGGTCTTCCTGGTTGCCCGCATGTTCCCCCTCTTCGAACACTCGGCGACAGCACTGACCACGGTGGCCATTATCGGCGGCATAACCGCCATTTTCGCCGCCTCCATGGGGCTGGTGATGAACGATATCAAGCGTGTGCTGGCCTACTCCACCATCAGCCAGCTCGGCTACATGATGCTCGGGCTGGGCACGGGCGGGGTGGCTATCGGCATTTTCCACCTGTTCAACCACGCTTTCTTCAAGGCTCTCCTGTTCCTCGGGTCGGGCAGCGTTAACCACGCCACCGGCACCTTTGACATGCGCCTGATGGGGGGGCTGCGCAAATATATGCCCTGGACCTACGCCACCTTTGTCATCGCCTCATTGAGCATCGCCGGCATCTGGCCGCTCTCCGGCTTCTGGAGCAAGGACGAGATTGTCATCAGCTCTTTTGCCAGCCAGCCTGTCCTGTTCTACCTGGCAATGATAACGGTCTTCATGACCGCCTTTTATATGTTCCGAGCCGTCTTTATGACCTTCGGCGGGGAGTACCGGGGCGGTGACCCGAACGCCCACGGGCATGATAGCCATCACGGTCAGCCCCACGAATCACCCAGAGTGATGACCATTCCATTGATAATTCTGGCAGTATTATCCATATTCTCCGGGCTCTGGAATGTGACCGGGCACTTCGGTGCCTTCATGGGTCACGGCCACACGCATGGCTTCTTTGAAGGCCTCTTCCACCCCTTTACCCAGACGCTTCCCTGGATAGCATTAATATTGGCGGGGTTGGGCATTCTGCTCGCCTACGCCATGTACAGTAAATCGTGGCTTTCAGCAGAAAGAATTGGCGGCATGTTTAAACCGCTCTACACATTGTTCTACCGTAAATACTGGCTTGACGAGCTGTACGAAAATATAATCGTGAGAAATGCCCTGCTCAAAGGGATTTTTGCCGCCTTTGAGCAGTTTGATGACCGGGTCGTGGACGAGACGGTAAACGGCGTGGCCGGTGGTGCCATCGCCAGTGGCAGAGCTATGCGGCACGCCCAGACCGGGCAGCTCCAGCTCTACGGACTGTTCATCGGCATCGGTGTACTGGCGATTATTTTCGCCATTTACTTTTTCGGCTAAATAAAAAGGAGAAAAGGAGTTTGCCTTGTTGGGTTCGGGCTATCTGACAACGATACTCTTCCTGCCCGCGGTGGGCGCGGTGCTCATTGCCTTTGTGCTGAGCGATCGTGAGCGGGTTATCAGGTGGACGGCAGCTCTCTTTACTTTCGTGCCCTTTGCTCTGTCCGTTATCCTCTTTGCCCTGTTCGACCGGTCGCCTGAAGCCGCCGGCCTGATTCAGTTCGAGGAGAAAGCGCTGTGGATTGCCCCGATTAACGCCCACTATCACCTAGGCGTGGATGGTTTGAGCCTGCCAATGGTGGTGCTCACCGCTTTCCTGGGTTTCCTGGCGGTATTGATTTCCTGGAAGATTCACCTGAGGGTACGCGAGTACTTCGCCTGGCTGCTTCTCCTTGAGACCAGCATCCTCGGCGTCTTCCTTTCGCTCGACCTGCTTCTCTTCTTCATCATGTGGGAGATAGAGGTCATCCCGATGTACTTCCTGATAAATATCTGGGGGGCGGGGCGCAAGGAATACTCGGCAATCAAGTACGTCCTGTACACGCTCTTCGGCAGCGCTTTCATGCTGGCTGGTATCCTGAGCCTGTATTTCACCACCGGCAGCCTCAGTATGCTGGAAATCGGCAACCAGGGACTCGGCATGGTGCAGTCCATCATGCCCGCGGCGGCCATCTTCTTCCTGCTCCTCATCGGCTTTGCCATCAAACTGCCGGTCTTCCCGTTCCATACCTGGCTGCCCGATGCCCATACTGACGCGCCGACGGCGGTCAGCGTCATGCTGGCCGGCGTGCTCATCAAGATGGGCGGGTACGGCATGATTCGACTTTGCGTCACCATGTTCCCGTCGGTAGCGCAGCAGTTCGCCGTGATACTGGTCGTACTGGCGATAATAGGCGTGCTCTACGGTGCCGCCGTCACCCTGCGGCAGAACGATTTCAAGCGACTCATCGCGTACAGCAGCATCAGCCACATGGGCTATGTTTTACTGGGCAT
>JBARQF010000163.1:0-3164 GCA_049643605.1 Dehalococcoidales bacterium | reverse complement strand
GAAAGGCATTCCGGAGTCAATGTCGCCGGCACCTGTTTGTCTACGTCGCCGATGTGAATCATAATCGGCAGGCCGAACTGCCCGGCGATTTTCTTGGCCGCTTTGATAACCTCTATGCCGGCGCTGGCGACTAGCTTGCCGACCAGGCGCAGCTTAACTCCCTTGATGATACCCTTATTGGCGCCAATGGTTTCGGCCATGGCATCCAGGTCCACTTCGTCCCAGTCCTTCAGTTCCGGCTCTGGAATCAGGCCGAGAGAGCACAGATGGAGGAAGCAAAAGACACTGGTTTGGGCGGCGGGTAAGATATGTTTGGTAAACGCGGCAAAGGTAGCCTGTCCGGCACTGCCCCCGTCCACCACCGTGGTCACCGCGTGTTTCACCCCGGCGACGTCAGGCTCGAGGGCAATCTTCATGATGCTGTCGAAGCAGTGGACATGCATATCGATGAGCCCCGGAGTAACGATTTTGCCTTTAGCATCGATTACCTGCTTGCCTTCCTGCGGGGATATGTCCTTGCTGACGGTGGCAACCTTGTCTCCATTTATGGCGACATCAAGAGCGCCGTCTAAATTCTGTGCCGGGTCAATAACTCTCCCGCCCTTTATCAATACGTCATACATGGCATGCCTCCTTTCATTTGCGGTATATCATAACACATCTTTAAATCGATTAGTAGATTTTGCTATAATGCGGACGGGCGTTGCCTGTCGCCTGACTATTCTGGTTCGAATTAGTGAGGACAATCATGAGCGTATCGTTATTAAAGGGTAGGGTTGCCATTGTCACCGGGGCCTCGAGGGGGCTGGGGGAGGGGATTACCAGGGCCTTTGCCGGGGAAGGAGCCACGGTAGCGATGTTCAGTCGTGATGCCCAGCGCCTGCAGAAACACGTGGCCGACCTCAAAGCAATGGGGCAGGAGGCTATAGCCTTTCCGGTGGATGTTGCCGATGTGGCGCAGGTGAACCGGGCGGTGGAGCAGGTGGTCAGCCAGTTCGGGCGGGTGGATATCCTGGTGAACAACGCGGCAGTCGCTCCATCAATGCTCTTTGTAGAGATGCCCGATGATGTCAGGGACAGCGTTATTGACGTGAATATAAAAGGGGTCTGGAACTGCACCCGGGTGGTGATGCCGCACATGCTCAAGCAGCGATACGGGAAGGTAATCAATATATCCTCGGTTACCGGGCCGATGGTCTCAGGAAAGGGAATGACCGCCTATGCCGCGTCAAAAGGGGCCGTGTCGGGGTTTACCCGAACGCTGGCGCTGGAAGTGGCGGAATACGGCATCAATGTGAACGCCATCTGTCCCGGCTCGTTTGACACGCCGATGTTCCGCAGCGTGGCCGGGAAGCGGGGCTGGAGTTCAGATGATGAGTACGTAAAGCATGTCGGGAAGGAAATCCCGCTGGGCAGGCTGGGCACTATCGAGGAGATGGGAGACCTGGCGGTGTTCCTGGCCTCGGATAAATCAAAGTACATCACCGGCGCGGAAATCGTCATTGACGGCGGAAATATAATTCAAGAGCATAAAGGATAACCAGAAGGAGGAATTATGACGCAAAGCGAAGTGAAAGTAACCGCGGAGTCGTTACGTAAGTTCACCGAGGAGGTGTTCGTGCGGGTGGGCATGTCGCCCGAGGATGCTGCCACTGAAGCCGATGTGCTGCTATGGGCGAATCTGCGGGGGGTTGACTCCCATGGCGTGCTGCGCATTCCCTGGTACGTGGGCAATGTTGACAAAGGTATTATGAATCCCAAGCCGAATATCAAGGTGGTGAAGGAGACACCGGCAACCGTGGTGGTTGAGTCTGACCATGCCCTCGGGCCGGTGGTCACCGTATTCGCCATGAACAAGGTGATAGAGAAGGCCAAAAATACGGGCATCGGCTGGGGATTTATCTGCAATCACACCCATCAGGGTGCCATGGGCTACTACGCGCAGATGGCATCGAAAAACGGTATGGCCGGCATTGTCTTTGTCTGCGCCCCGCCCAACATGGTACCCTTCGGCGCTAAGGCCGCTGGCATATCCAATAGCCCGATAACCATCGCCGTACCGGCCAAGAAGCACCGCGTGCTTTTCCTCGATATGGCGACGAGCGTCGTGGCGCGGGGTAAAATCTGGCTGGCGGTGGACAAGGGTGTTTCCATACCGGAAGGCTGGGCATTGACCAAGGAAGGTAATCCCACCACTGATCCCAGCCAGGCGGCTGTCTTCCTGCCGGTCGGCGGCCCCAAGGGCTCCGGCCTGGCGCTCATGTGCGAATGTCTCTCCAGCGTCATAATCGGGAACCCTTTGCTTGAGCCTCACCTGATGGAGCAGAAGGCGGAGTCCAAACCAGCCGAAAAAACTGAGGCCAAGGGGAGCCACCCCGACAGTATGCCCCGCCATGTCCAGAACAGCGTGGTTGCCGCCATAGATATCGGGCAGTTTACCGATGTGGAGAGCTACAAGGAGCACGTCGATAACCTCATCGACGGTATAAAGGGGCTGCCCAAGGCGGAAGGATTTAAAGAGATAATGGTGCCGGGTGAGCCTGAGGAAAAGACCTTTGATGACCGCTCCGAGAATGGTATCCCGCTCCCCGAGGGCACTATCCGTAACCTGAAGGAAATTGCCGGGCGGTTGGGTGTTAAGCTGCCCGCGGGACTGTAAAGGAAAGAGGTTTCATTATGAATCTGGAAGAGCTGAGCCGGGCAGTGGTCGCTGGCGATGTTGACGCTGCCGAGAAACTGACGAAAGAAGCCATCGCGAACCGTATCCCGGTCGCTGACATACTGGGTACGGGGCTGGTTCCCGGTCTGCGGCAGGTGGGCGAGCTTTTTGAGAAAGGGGAGTACTACCTGCCGGAGTTAATCGTCTCCGGCGATGCTGTGGCCAGGGCGCTGGATTACCTTGAGCCGATGATGGGAGAGGAAGGCGCATCCTACATGGGCCGGTACCTTATCGGCACGGTGCAGGGCGATGTCCATGACCTGGGCAAGAACGTCGTCATCATGATGCTGAGGGGAAACGGCTGGGAGGTTACCGACCTGGGAGTGGATGTTTCCCCGGAGGAATTTTGCTCGGCGGTGTCTGGCGGCGACTATCATATTGTCGGCATGTCTTCATTGCTGACGATGACCATGCCCAACGCCGCCCGGACCATTGAGGCTATGAA
>JBARQF010000162.1:0-2296 GCA_049643605.1 Dehalococcoidales bacterium | reverse complement strand
GAGACGATGGCTACTGAGAAGAAAGCGATGTGGGTAATATTCAAGATGGATGAGATGCTCAGCACTGCAGAATTCCAGGAAAGGTTCGAGGCTGCTTACCATATCTTCAGGGACATGCCCGGGCTTTTCAGCAAGACCTGGTGGATCAACCAGGAGAGGAAAGAATGGGGAGCACTGTATGTCTTTGACTCAGAGAAGGAGTTACAGGAATATGCCAACTCCGATCTGTGGGTGAACAAGGTCCCTGCCAAGTGGGGGGTTAAGCCTGAAGTAACTGTTCTTGACGTGGGGGCCGTATTAACCAAGGCAGCCGTCACCGAAGCAGCAAAATCCTGGGAGACGGCGTAGTAGGGTCAAGTCTACTCTTGACTCTTAGTACTTTGACTTTATTGATAGCTCATGCTCAGATCAGTGTAATACTAGATGAAAAGAACAAAAGTCCCAAAATAAGATTTAAAAAACAACTTTATTTTGTCAAAGAGTCTAACGTAGATTTGATAATCATATAAAGGGCATCAGGGATAATAGGTAGGCACCTCCCCATCCATAGCAAAATATGCTATGGAACCAGTACGCATAAGCGTAACAAATTTTAATAGGATTTAGGAGGTGCCCAAATGAAAGCATACGCCGGAATTGATTTACATTCAAGTAATAATTATATTGGAATTATCGACGAGCAGGATCACAGGTTGTATCAGAAAAGATTGCCAAACTGTTTAGATAACATCTTACCGGCTCTGGAACCGTTTAAAGAATCTTTGGAAGGAGTGGTTGTTGAATCGACTTATAATTGGTACTGGCTTGTGGACGGCTTGCAGGAGCATGGCTATAAGGTGCATTTAGCCAATCCATCTGCAATAAAGCAATATGAGGGTCTAAAACATACAGATGATAAATGGGATTCATTTTGGTTGGCGCACTTGAGGCGTCTAGACATATTGCCGGAGGGATATATTTATCCAAAAGAAGAACGACCTGTGCGGGATGCACTCCGTAGAAGGCTTCTATACGTAAAGCATAGGACCTCACATATCTTGAGTCTTCAAAGCGCTATTACAAGGAACCTTAGCTATAAGATGTCAGGTAGAGATATCAAGAAGCTTAATGAGTCCGATGCTGATAAATTATTTGATGAGCCTTTTCTGATATTATCTGCGAAAAACAGCATATCCACGATACATTTTTTAGGGAAAAAGATAAAGGAGATTGAAAAGGCAGCAAAGTCACATGTCAAGCTTAAGCCGGAATTTAAATATCTTCTGACTATGCCAGGGATTGGTGACATTCTCGGATTGACCATTATGCTGGAGGTAGGTGATATCAACCGTTTTTCCACGGTGGGTAGATATTCTTCTTATTGCCGATGTGTAAAGAGTGAACGGATTTCAAACAAGAAGAAGAAAGGTGAAGGCAATCGTAAGAACGGCAATAAATATCTTTCCTGGGCCTATGTTGAGGCAGCAAACTTTGCCAATAGGCATTATCCGGAAGCACAAAGTTTCTATCAGCGTAAAAAGTCCAAGAAGAATGGAATAGTGGCAATCAAGGCATTGAGCAACAAATTGGCCAGGGCATCATACTATGTAATGAGGGATCATGTGCCCTATGATATGGATCAACTTTTCAGATAAGCAAACAGCGTGCAGCAGGGAACCGGTAAAGGGGTTGGTATAAATCCATCAGATTTGATTGGAATCTGCTGCACGTATATTATACAGACGGTAATAGTTTTACATCCTGATTTGCCTATGTCGTGAGCTAAAAAGGGGTTGGCTAATAACCATAAGATTTGTAATACATCCTATTGGACACGGCATGGAACCGATGATTTTCTGGGGCGGTATTGACTGCCAGGGGTCATAAAGGAACGGCGATTCCGTTTTACCAACACGACAGGTTTATAAAAAACCATTTTTAGAAATGACGATATGCAAACGTTATAAAATATTGCACGTGAATCAGTTTTGCGAAATTCATAACTCCGACATGTTACCTGTCATGTTGGTAAAACGGAATCGCCTGAAACCTTCTTAATTGTTAAGTATGGGACTCTTTATCGACCTTGATCCTGATGGGTGACTGGTGCGGATCAGACTAAGCTGACCGTGAACCTATAATGACGAAATAACGGGTGCAGGACAGGAGGCTAAAACGAGACCGAGCTGTTGCCGGGTAAGTGGCAATAGAAAAAAATGTCAATTTTTTTAATGGAGAGGTGTTTTTTCTCTTGACAAGCCCTTTAATGGGTGGAGGTAGGTGATATCAACCGTTTTTCCACGGTGGGTAGATATTC
>JBARQF010000161.1:0-1975 GCA_049643605.1 Dehalococcoidales bacterium | reverse complement strand
GTCTTGCCCAGTCCGGGAACGCCCTCGACCAGGGCGTGTCCCCCTGCCAGCAGGGCGCACAGCACCTCACGTTTCACCGCGTCGTGACCGACGATGACACGGTCGAGCTGGGCTTTGACCGCACCGTAAACCCGACCGAACTCGCTCACCCGCTCGTCGATGGTCATCACGGACCTCATGCAGAAAGACGCTAAGTCGCTACAGCAACAAGACGCTGAGTCGCTAAGATGCTGAGAGACTATCCGAATAACAGAAATGTCATTCTGAGCCCCCGCCGCGGCGGGGGCGAAGAATCTGGCTGCGTCGTCGCGAAGGAGGCGCGTCTTCCCGGCAAATTCAGGGCTTTCCGGACGTTCGTGGCCAGATCCTTCGACTCGCTTCGCTCGCTCAGGATGACAGCCTCCGTGGTTATTAGGATAGGCTCTTAGTTCGACTTTCGCACTTATGCTGCACGGGAGCAGAGTTCCACGAGCGAATGCATGATTTTCAGCGACCCCGGGTTCCACTCGGGGGTGTTCAAAAAGGTTTGCTTCAGGCAGCACCGCCTCAGCGTCGTGAGCATGTCGGCAAACGAGGCGTGACGCTTCTGACGATACCACGGACGGTTCGGAAAGCGAAGATGACGATGCCCTTCACGCGCAAACCACAACACGATCAGGCCATACAGCAGCATCGCCATCGGTGCCGTCCGCTCGACCGCCTGCTTCGTCCAGCCCTGGGGTTCCTCGAAGCCCAATCGCCCCTTCGACTCCTGGATCGCCACCTCCAGCGACCAACGCATGGCATACCACGTCAGGACCTGCACCGCGTCCGCATCGGCACAGGTCGAGAAGAACGCCTGTGGCTTACGGCCGCCCCTCAGCGGCTCCACCGCCACCACGCGCAGCAGACGCGATCCGGCCGAGGGATACCACAACGCCGCTGTCGTGCTCAGACGCACACGGTCGTGTCGCCCGTAGATGTCCAGCATCTCGTGCCGGCACCGGCCGTCCAGCATCTGCCGAGGCGTTGCGAGCCTGGCACCCTTCACGCGGGGCCGTCCCCTGCCCGAACGCGGAGGTGCCGGCTCATACAGCCGGGCGTCCAGATGCAGTCGGCCGGTGAAGTCGCAGTGTTCCGGAAGTTGTCTCACCACGCTCCTGCCGCTGTAGGCCGAATCGCCCAACAGGTGAAACCGTCTCGCCGGATAGCGCTGACAGAGCCGTTGAAGCATCTCGACGGCCAGTTCGGGGCGGGTCCGGTAGACGCCGCCGCGTTTTGTGACGGTCTGTTTCGACCGGTAGAGCCGAAACAGGATCGGCAGACAAAACCAGCGGTCCTTCGCAAAGGGAAACCGCACCAGCACGCCGAGGAGGACCCAGCTGTGTCCCCAGTTGACGACCTTGGTGCGTCGGCAACTGAGCGCGGGGTCCAGGTGCATCCCGACGCCGAAGATCTTGAGTCCCCGCTTGCGGGCGAGGGTGTCGTCGACGGCCAGGGAAACGGTCTCGTCGGCCCCGAAATGGCAAAGAACGAGCTTCAGCAGTGTCAATCCCAGTTCGTCGAGCGACCACCGTGCCGCAGCGAAGAAGCGGTGAAAGGCGCTGTGGTGCTTGCGTCCCACGACGCCGGCGGCTTGGATGATGCCGGTGACGGTGCGTCGCCACGCGAAAAGCCAGCCGGTTGCGACCATGAGAAAGGTCTGAAAACTCGGCGCGGTCATGACCGGCGCGCACTCAAGCAGCAGCTCTCCAAAGGACGATATGAGACACATAACGGGCCTCCTGTGACGAGAACGTGTTCTTTATCCAAGTCACGTCATCGTCCAGGAGGCTTGTTTTATTGACCCGGTATTGCCTCAAAAAGTGCGAAACTCGAACTTAGCGTCTCAGTGTCTTGCTTTCTCAGCGTCTTGAGTTCTTTCAGAAGTGATCCGGGATCCACATGTAGGGTCGTCCCTTCGGGAAGAGTCCGTCGATGACGTCCGGGCGGCCGC
>JBARQF010000160.1:0-4273 GCA_049643605.1 Dehalococcoidales bacterium | reverse complement strand
GACATTGAAATGGTGCGGGGATATATTAATTTAGCGCTAGGTGTTCGTGATGCCTTACGCAAAGAAGGACATTTCCAGCGTGCTGATGAAATACGCGATAAACTAGATTCGTCAGGTATCATTCTTGAAGATACCCCGCAGGGGACAAGGTGGCGGCGGAAACGGTAATGAGAACGGAATAGTAATTGCGCAATTACGCATTTGCGCGCTTTGTCGGAGGTGAATTATGTGGCAGAAAGTAGCCCTTATTTTAATGGCACTGGGGATGCTGGCCCTGATTGGCTGGGCGGCCAACGCCTTCTTTGCCGAAAGCGAGATTCCACTGGTCGTCAGGATAGCCGTCGGGGCGATTGGCGCCAGCGTATTACTTATGCTCGGCATTGCGATTAAAGACCGGGTGAAAAAGGCAAAAAACGATGAGTTCAAGGAGGTCGAACGATGATAATCACCACCTCGGCAGAAATTGAGGGCAAAAAGATAACCAGGACCATAGGACTGGTGCGGGGCAGCACCATACGGGCGCGACACCTGGGCAGGGATATCATGGCCTCCCTTCGCGGCCTGGCCGGTGGCGAGATAACCGAATATACCAAGATGATGGGAGAGGCACGGGAGGAATCCATCAAAAGAATGATTGAGGATGCTGAGAAACAGGGCGCCAATGCCATTGTAGGCATGAGGTTCACCACTTCCATGGTGATGCAGAACGCCGCCGAGATTCTGGCCTACGGCACCGGCGTGGTTGTGCAGTAGACTTCTCAAACTATGAGGCCTCCTGAATAATGCACTCCTTTTTCATATGGGATTAGTATAAAATGCTGGCAAATCTGTCCGGCTGGGTCACCCGGCGCGAGGGACGCAAGTTCCTGAAGCTACACGACAAAATCGACGATTCAGTATTTGCGGGCGCGAAGGATACGGGGGCGATATCGCTCTATATTCATATCCCGTTCTGCCGAACCCTGTGCCCGTTTTGCTGCTTCAACCGCTACCTGTTCCAGGAAGACAAAGCCAGGCAGTATTTTAAACAACTGAAACGCGAGCTTGACCTCTATATCAAGAAAGGCTTCACTTTCTCCGATTTCTACTTTGGCGGCGGCACGCCGACCGTCCTCATGGACGAACTTGAGACTTTCATCGACTACCTCAAGGCCAAGTTCCAAGTCAAGCGAATTTCACTGGAGACCACCCCCCGCGACGTGAATCGGGAAAACATCGCCCGGCTCAAGGCAGCCGGTATCAACCGACTATCCATCGGCGTGCAGAGCTTTGATGACGATATCGTCAAGGCGATGGGCAGGCCTTTCGGCCCGAGTGAGGAAATGAAGCAGCAGGTGATGATGGCGCAGGGAGAGTTCGACACGGTGAATGTCGACTTCGTTTTCAATTTCCCGGGCCAGACCATCGACCAGTTCAGAGCGGATGTGCAGACGTTCAAAGAATTAAACATTGACCAGGCCACCTTTTACCCGCTGATGGCTTCCCCGCACAAGAAAAGCGCTCTGGAGCGGCGCTTCAACCGGGTGGATATAACGGAAGAGAAGCGATTTTACGATGTCATTTTGAACGAACTCTACGCAGATGATTACCAGGCGTCCACCGTCTGGTGCTTCTCCAGAGGGGAGAGAATGATTGACGAATACATCATCGACTTTGATGACTATATCGGCATCGGCGCGGGCTCGGTGAGCATCGTGGGGGGTAATTTTTACGTGAACTCCTTTTCGCTGGACCGTTATGGCGAGCTTCTAAGCCGCGATACCCTGCCCATCGTGGGCTGGCGCAAACTCACTGAAAAAGAAAACCAGAGATACTATCTGCTCACCAAACTATTCGGCATGGAGCTCGATACCGATAAGTTCGCACAGAGGTTCGGCGCCGGTATTGAAACAAAGCTGAGCGCAGAACTGCTTTTTCTCAGGCTTTTTGGCCTGGCAGAGGGCAGGGATAAAATCCGGGTAACCGGAAAAGGCATGTACCCGGTGAGCGTTATGATGCGGGAGTTTTTCACTTCCCTCAACAACTTGAGAGAGCTTTACATCGAAGAGCAGACCTGACCATTTATTTGACGGCGATATGAATGCCGGCGGCACCGAACAAAAACGGTCGGTAGCGGATCTCGCGGAAACCCGCCCACAGCAGCATAGCACTCACCTCTTCGGTCGTGTAGAAGCCGGCCGCCGACTCCGCCAGATAGCTATATGCCCCCTTATTTCCCGAGAGCCAGAACCCGACATTACGGACGAACCAGCGCAGGTAGCGGTGGAATATTCGGCGGATAAGTTTTGAATTCGGCTGGCTGGTCTCTACAATGACGTACCTGCCCCCGGCAGCGAGGACTCGCCTGACCTCAGTTAAATGCTGCCCGGCCAGAGGATTTTTATAAGTCAGGTTCCGAAAGGCAAAAGAGATGCCGACGCAGTCGAAAGACACGTCGGGAAAAGGGAGAGAACCCGCATCACCGTGTATGAAGGAAATATGCCTGCCTTCGTTCCATGACGCCGATTTTGCCCGCGCTATTGCAAGCATGGGCAGACTGTAATCGATGCCGGCCACGCTGACCCCACCTCCCCCGAGATGGCACACGGTCAACGCCAGGTCGCCGGTCCCGCAGCAAAGGTCGAGGAATTTCTCCGGCTTATTTCCCAGGCATTCCTCCGCCGCCGTCCTGCGCCAACGCCGGTCGAGACCCCAGGTTACAACCGTATTGATAAGGTCGTAACGGGGCGGAACCTCGGTGAACATTCGCTGCAAAGGCCTGCTCATGATGTTTCCTGCGGTATAGTCAGTTATGGCTCGGGCGGCTCAGATAATTCCGGCCAGTATATAGCCGATGCCCAGAAGGAACTGCGTTACGAGGACGACCAGCACATTGCTGCCCATCGCTGGAACCAGCTGCGTCATATCCTGATACTTTCTTGAACCTTTTATCGCCTTCAGGGCAAAGGGGAGCGTCAGCAGCGAGATAAGCGAGAAGGCGGGCATTTGACCGGCTATCACCCAGCCGATTATCCACAGATAGACCGCGATGGTAAAAATCGAATAAACGAGGCTGGCCCGTGAGCCCCCCATAACGATGGGCAAAGTCCTTCGCCCACCCTGGCTGTCCGCTTCGGTATCGGGGAACTCATTGAGCAGGAGAAGGTTATGCACCAGAATCCCGGAGGGAATCGCGGCAATCACCGCGTGCCATGTGTATTGCTCGGCCTGGACAAAGTAAAGCCCCAGAATCGGCAGCGCGCCAAGCCCCAGCCCGGCCGCCCATTCCGGCCAGGGCATCTTGAGCATCACCGGCGTATAGAAGAGAACACAGACCGCCGCCAGCAGCAGCAGTGGAAGGAGCATCCACCCCGTCGTCAGCACAAAAAATACACCGATGCCCACCGCCAGCAGGAAAGATGACATGCCGAACCAGAAGACCTGTTTCGGGGTGAGCAGGGCGGCAGGGAGGATGCCGCTGCCGCCGCTGAACGGTGTCGGCTTTGTGGCCAGATCCACCCCGCTCCGGTAATCGAAATAATCATTCAACGTGTTGACGCTGATATGGGTGAGCAGCAGTCCAAAGCCCGCGAGCAATGCGTAACCGAGATGGAAATAACCGTCATACCAGGCAATGCTGGAACCCAGAAAGGCCAGCACCACGGAAAGTATCAGAAACTGGGGCCTTGTTTCCACAAACCATAGTTTCAGTTTCACGACTGCTCTTCCCCGCTTGATATAGTAACCCTAAAGACCGATGTAACGGAAAAAAGAAGGCATTGTCGCTGACAGTGCCTTCAAATATTGTCCACCAACCAGTAGCGCTGAGGCGTTCGCGCTTACGCTCCTAAATTTTCACCTCAACCGCTGCCTGATTGTCATTTTATACCCGATACAGTTTCAGAGATGTGTTAAGAAAACGACAAGTCTAGGCCTTGCCGATGCGGAATACCTTGGTACCGCAGGTGGGGCATGTACCCTGAACCGCCGGGCGTTTGTTCTTGAGAGTCGTCTGTTTTGCGTCCTTGATCTCTACTTTCTTTCTACACTTCATGCAGTAAGCCTGGGGCATTTTCCAAACCTCCTTTATTTGACTCTGTGAAGCACAGTAACAAACCTGTCAAGATTTGTCAATAGCTTCTAGGCTCAAAAATCGCTCGATTTACTTTTTGCCCAGCCTAATCTTTACTTCATTACCCACCGCAGCTCTCAGAAAATCACGGGCGCTGCCCCCATTCAAGGCGATTTCAAGGATTACCCCTTTCAGCGCTGCCACATAAGCGTCAGTCAAGCC
>JBARQF010000159.1:0-3774 GCA_049643605.1 Dehalococcoidales bacterium | reverse complement strand
ACCCAGCACTGGGGGTAACCACGGCTCACATCATCCGCGGCGTAATTCCGTATGTGATTCTAATTTTAGTGGCGCTTGCCTTGCTGGTTATCTTTCCCCAGATAATCCTCTGGCTACCGGGGCAAATGATAAAACCCTTTTAGCAGATTCTGCCTCCGGGTTATCGATATACGCCTGTCTGGCTCGCTCACGGTTCCGCTCTATCGTGCTCTCGACCTGCCGATACAGCTCCCTCTTCTCTATTCGTTCAGGCCGCTGCTCCTGTGCTCGGTCGCAGTCCCCCCTGCAGGACTTACACATGTATTCCCGGCCAAGAGGCTTGTTCTTGTTCCTGTGAAATTCCTCCAGCGGTTTCTCCACATGACAGACAAAACATGTCCTGGTCGTTACCTGTGTTATTACTTCTGCCATTCTGTCCTCCCATTATTCTGGGCGCACAGAATCCCATGACACAGAACTTTGCTTTGCTTGGGTAGATTCGGCAGCTCTTCGAGTTGGTCGGTCCGATGGCCCTGATGACCATTGGAGTTAAGAGCCTGCTTGAGTTGGCGTGCAGTTTGACCAAGTTGGTCGAGCTGGTCGACCAACTGCAGAATTAACTGACGTGTAGAAACACAGACTCCCCCGTCTATGTTGGCGGGGGAGTCTTTAATTAGCTTTGGTGGAGACGGGGGAGAGTCGAACTCCCCGTCCAGAAGAAGCGACCCAGAGTATGCTACAGGCATAGTCGGCTCTTTAATCTCATCCGGCTGACCTCTGCTGACCGAGTTCACCCAGACCAGTCGATGTTTCTTACACCGCCTTTATCGACGTCCGGCAGCGGCACCTCAACTTTTCGTCCCCCAATCCCAACCCGTTGAGGAGGGGTCAGGTTGGATGCGCTACTTAATTAAGCAGCGTAAACGACTTCAGGTTCGCCGTTTAAATTTTTGCCACTTGTTTTGTGAGGGTAGTGGCACCTCAGCCTGCAACTCTGTAGCCTACGTCCCCTGTCGAAACCACGCGTCCCCATGACTGCGGCGAACTTGTCTCAAAACCTCCTTTAACGGTTGTGCCTCTTTACCACCCGCCCGATTTCTCTTTCCACCTCGCGCCGGGTGATTGCCTCTCGCTTGTCATAAAGCTTCTTGCCTTTGGCCAGGGCAATGGCCACCTTGGCCCGGCTGTCTTTCAGGTACAGCTTGGTCGGGATCAGGGTAAGGCCTTTCTCGGCCAACTGGCCGACAAGGCTATCAATCTGCTTGCGGTGCAGGAGGAGTCGGCGCGGCCGGTTCGGCTCATGGCTCATATAGCTTCCGGCTTCATAGCGCGCGATGTGCGCATTCAGCAGCCACAGTTCACCGTTCTCGGGCCTGACATAAGCATCACCCAGACTCACCCTTCCTTCCCGGATTGACTTGATCTCCGTTCCCGTGAGGGCAATGCCTGCCTCCAGGCTCTCCCCGATGTGGTAGTTATGATATGCCTTGCGATTGGTGGCTACTGTTTTAACCGCCATCTCCCCACCTATAAATTATATCACAGTATAATCTGCTTTAATACGTGTGTATTCCGTGGTAATTGATATCTAGCCGCAGGGCGGTATGGCAGAGAAGTAACCTGTACTGGTCGGTTTGGCTCGGTCGGTCGGCATTATCAGCGCCCCGAACCTCACATCTCGTACTCTTCGGTGATTACGGCATCTTTCAGACGGCCCTTCAATCTGCGGGCAAATCCCAGCGCCTTGTCGAACGCCTGCAAATTCACCTCCAGTTTCGCGGGAGGCAGTCGGTTGGCAATCGCTCCGGTCAAAGCGCGGCGGTCGATGAGCGGACAGAAGGGTACCAGGGAGCCGAGGGCGGCAATATTGATGGCACGTTCCTCGCCGACCTTTCGCGCTATTTCCTCAAAGGGGATTGAGATTGTTTTTTCCCAGAGAACTCGCTGTATCGCTTCTGAATCAACGATAACCAGCCCGCCCTCTTTCATGTCCGGCAGGTTACGGTCGCAGGCTAGCTGGGTGAGGGCAATGAGCACGTCCAGTTCGGTGGACTGGGGAAAATCGACCTCTGTATCGCTCAGAATAACCTCGGAGATTGAGTTACCGCCCCTTGTCTCCGGGCCATATTTTTGACTCTGCGCCACGTGAAGGTCCTGAATTATTCCCGCCTCGGCCAGAATTATGCCGGCTAAAATTATGCCCTGACCTCCGGCGCCGGCTATGCGGATTTCATACCTTTGACTTTTCAGAGAGGAGATTTTGGTATTGCTCATAGTAATTTGGCCTTTCCCTGTCCACCAGAGCCCCGATGACTATCTTTCCTTCCAGTTCAGCTTCACTTTGCTGTTTCGCTTTCTCCACCGGAATGGCGTTCTCCTTCTGCCACTTCATCATTTCCACGGGTGACTTGAGCTCCAGAAAACGGCCGGCATGGGTGGAACACTGCGATACCACTTCGACCACGGAAAAGCCCTCTTTCTTCAGCGCCATGCCCATGAGCCGCTCGAGGAGACGCGTGTGGTACACGGTGGAGCGGGCGACAAAGACCGCCCCGGCGGCCTCGGCCAGCCGGCAGATATCGAAATCAGGTTCGATGTTACCGTACGGCGATGACGTGGTCTTGGCCCCCGGAGGGGTGGTCGGCGAAGTCTGCCCCCCAGTCATCCCGTAGACGTTGTTGTTCAGGATGAAGCTGGTTATCTCAACATTGCGCCGGGCGGCGTGGATGAAGTGATTTCCGCCGATGGCAACGGCGTCGCCATCACCCATCACCGTGAGCACCTTGAGGCGGGGATTGGCCAGCTTTATGCCGGTGGCGAAGGTGAGCGCTCTCCCGTGCGTGGTATGCAGCGTATTGAAGTCAACATATACCGGAAGCCGGCCGGAACAGCCGATGCCGGAGATGAGGACAATGTCGTCTTTGCTGTATTCGCTCTGGTCGATGACTCGAATCAGGGCCTGCATGAAAATGCCGATACCGCAACCGGCGCACCATATATGCGGGAATTTTTTGCTTGAGCGGAGATAATCGTGGACGAGGTGAGCTGTTTCCCTCATGGATAGATTTCCTCCAGTTTTTGCAGTATTTCCGCGGGGTTGATAGGCGTGCCGTCGACCTTGTTCAGGGTGAGCACCTCGCAGCGGCTCTGGTTGACTCTCTTCACCTCTCTGGAAATCTGCCCGACGTTGAGTTCCGGCACCAGTACTTTTTGCGAATTTTCCAGCACGCCGGTTATGGTGCGGCGCATGAAAGGCCAGAGTATTTTCAGCTTGATGAGACCCACTTGAAGCCCCTGTTCTCGTGCCTTCTGCACCGCCCGGTGTGCGGCGCGCGCCACGCAGCCGTAGGCGATTACTGTGACCTTGGCGTCCTCGGTCTCAAATGAGTCAAACCACTGCAGATGGTCGTAGTCCTTGGAAATCTTGGTAAATAGCCGGTGGATAAGTGGTTCCACTTCGTCAGTTCGAACGGTGGGATATCCCCTCACATCATGGTACAGCCCGGTCACGTGATAGCGGTAACCGTCTCCGAACGCAGGCATCGGTGGCACGCCGGTGCCCGGGTCGGCGTAGGGAATATACCATTCCGGCGGCACGGTGGGGTGGAGTCTTTCTTCGATTTCCAGGCTATCTTCTGCCGGCAGGATAACTCCTTCCCTCATGTGGGCTACTAATTCATCGACAAGCAGGATGATGGGAGTGCGGTACCTTTCCGAGAGGTTGAAGGCCTGCACGGTAAGCTCGAAACACTCATACACAGAGGAAGGAGCAAGGACAATGATGGGGTGATCGCC
>JBARQF010000158.1:0-4370 GCA_049643605.1 Dehalococcoidales bacterium | reverse complement strand
CCATATAAGAATAACAGGCAACTGCGGTAGCCCCTATTAAGTGGGGGGCAAGAAGGGAGGTAACGTAAATTGTGGTTGGTCCCTCAGCCCCACCGATTATCCCTATGGAAGCTGCCTCGGCGATGGTGAACCCTTCTGGCATAAAAAAGTTGGTGGCTAAAGCGGCAAAAAAGGCGAAATAGACACCAAATTGGGCCGCGGCACCAAGCAACAGGGTTCTCGGATTAGCTATCATCGGTCCAAAGTCGGTCAATGCCCCCAGGCAGAGGAAGATGAGAGGTGGTATAATCTGCCACATTATCCCGTACTGGAATATTCTGGAGAGCAGGCCTGCTGGTTTGGTCGGTAGCGGAGTCTGGGCAGTAGTTATCAATACTGCCATTATTTCACCCGGAGCAACTTCCTGACCCGGTGAAACGGTGAATTCCTTAATCCTGCCACCGACCGGCGCCAGGACCTCACCTGAGTCTAATCTTAAAATAACATCGTTTTCCCGGAACTTACTGGTTTCATCTACCTCAATGCTGATTACTTTAGCTGGCATTCCCGTGGTGTTACGCATCTGTAGCTCATAGTCCATCAGCCCGCCAAGGGGAAGATTAATTAAAATGATGCCAAAACCTATGGGCACCAACAAAAGGGGCTCCATCTTCTTGGCAATGCCCAAGTAGATTAGAACCCCTCCGATGAGGAGCAGCAATAGGTTGCCCCAATAAAAAAACTGAAACCCAGTTTCAAAAAATCCGAACACGAATCACCCGCTTTTTAGTATTCGATGATTGCGACTATCTGGCCAGGCTGAACTGTCTGCTCAACTGTAATCCCTACTTGTGTGATAGTGCCGTTCACTGGGGCCAGAATGGGATTTTCCATCTTCATTGACTCCAACAGGCAGAGTACATCCCCCTCTTTAACCTCATCCCCCACATTGACATTGACATTGAGAATCTTGCCGGTTATGGGTACTTCTATAGTCTCTTGTGCCAATTCCTAAGCTCCTTTCTGAGTATTATCAGTTTTGTTCTTGGTGGCGCTGGTTTTCCTGACCACTAGCCCGGTCAGCGATATAACTACTGCCAGAAGAACCAGCAAGACAAAGACCATCATAAAGCCAACGACACCAACTTGTCCCGCAAAACCCCAGTCTACTCCCATATCACTAGCCTGCCTTTATCTTACTGGCTTACCACTCAATGAGGGAACGACTTCTTGGCGAATTAAAAGAGCGGCTGGCCGCCTCGTCTTGCGTCCACCGCCCTCGCCGAAAAATCGGCTACCTGAGTTATGATGCATTAATTTTCTTCTCCCATTAAAGCGCCCACCGCAGTAACGGGGCGAACCACAATCTGGTCCTCTTCCAGGTCGACGATTACGGAATCGCCGGACTGGAAGTTGCCGCGGAGCAGGTCTTCAGAAAGCTTGTCCTCAACCATGTCCTGAATGACACGCCGCAGCGGCCGGGCACCGTAGACCTCGTCGTAACCTTTTTCCCCAAGGAAATCCTTGGCCGCGTCCGTAACTTCCAGGGCAATATCTTTCTCCTTAAGCTGCTGGGTTACCGAGGTCAGCATAAGGTCGACAATCTGGCGTATCTGCTCCTTGCTCAGAGAGTGGAAGACCACGACCCCGTCAACTCGGTTGAGAAACTCGGGGCGGAAGGTCTTCTTCATCTCGTTGAGCAGGTTCTCTTTCATTTTGTCGTAGGCCTGCTCGCGTGTCTTTGCCTCGTTCGAGCCGGACGTGAAGCCAAGCACCGTACCTTTCCGTATCATTTCGGCGCCAACGTTGCTGGTCATGACAATAATGCTGTTGCGGAAATCAACCCGGCGGCCTTTGGCATCGGTCAGGTGGCCATCATCAAAAATCTGGAGCAGCAGATTGAAGACATCCGGATGCGCCTTTTCAATCTCATCAAGAAGGATGCAGCAGTATGACTTGCGCCTGACCGCCTCGGTCAGCTGTCCACCTTCTTCGTAGCCAACGTAGCCGGGAGGGGCACCAACCAGTCGGGAGACGGCAAACTTCTCCATGAACTCGGACATATCCAGACGGATGAGTGTGTCCTCGTTGCCGAACATGAATTCGGCCAGAGCGCGGACCAGCTCCGTTTTGCCCACGCCGGTCGGCCCGAGGAAGATAAAGTTCCCTATCGGTCGTCTCGGGTCTTTCAGTCCGGCCCGGGCTCTCCTGATGGCTTTGGCAATGGTATTGATTGCCTCGTCCTGCCCGATGATGCGCTGGTGCATCACCTCTTCCATATTTAACAGGCGATCCGTTTCATCACCAGCCAGCTGTACCACGGGTATGCCCGTCCACATGCCAACCACTTCAGCGATGTTTTCCGCGGTCACTACCGGTTGGTCCTGCGTTTGCTCCGCCCGCCATTCATCTTCGAGGGCACGTGCTTTATCATCAAGCTGCAGTTCCTCTTCCCTGAGTTCGGCAGCCCGGTCGTACTCCTGGGCCGCCAGGGCGGTATCCTTATCCTTGCGCTTGGTATCAGCAAGCTGTTTGGTTTCCTTGAGTGGGGCAGGCATGGTATAGTGCTTTATCCTTACCCGGGAGGACGCTTCATCAATCAGGTCAATGGCCTTATCGGGCAGGAAGCGGTCAGGTATGTACCTGGCGGCGAGCGTGGAGGCAGAGTGCAGCGCCTCATCGCTGATGGTTAAACGATGGTGGTCTTCATAGCGCCCTTTTATACCGTGCAGAATGTCAAGGGTCTCTTCAACGGTGGGTTCTTCCACCAGCACCGGCTGAAAGCGGCGTTCCAGGGCGGCATCGCGCTCCACATATTTGCGGTAATCATCCAGAGTGGTGGCGCCAATGCATTGCAGTTCACCGCGCGACAGCGAAGGTTTGAGGATATTGGCCGCGTCAACGGCTCCCTCGGCGGCGCCGGCACCCACCATAGTATGAAATTCGTCAATGAAAAGCACGCAGTTGCCTGAGGTTTTTATTTCCTCGATAACTTTCTTGACCCGTTCCTCGAATTCGCCCCGGTATTTTGTCCCGGCGACGAGCGACCCCATATCCAGGGCGACGAGTCGACGCCCCTCCAGTGTTTCGGGGACATCGCCGGCAATGATGCGGTGTGCCAGACCTTCCACAATGGCGGTCTTGCCAACGCCCGGCTCACCGATAAGTGCGGGATTGTTCTTGGTGCGGCGGCTGAGTATCTGGATAACCCGCTCGATTTCCTTCACCCGTCCGATAACCGGGTCGAGTTTACCAGCGCGGGCGGCAGCGGTCAGGTCAACGCCGAGCTGGTCGAGAGCTGGGGTTCGGCTTGCCCCACGGCCAGCTTTGGAACGGGGCACTCCCTGGCTGAGAACCTGCGCCGTTTCGGAACGAGCTCGCTCCAGAGTAACCCCGAGGCTGTTAAGCACGCCGGCGGCGACTCCTTCGCCCTCACGCAGCAAACCCAGCAGGAGGTGTTCCGTACCGATGTAATTGTGGCTGAGCTGCCGTGCTTCATCAATGGCCAGTTCAATAACACGCTTGGCACGAGGAGTGAGCCCGGTTTCACCGGTACCCGGCCTTTCGCCACGGTCGCTGTTGAATTCCACCGCCGTCCGTATTTTATTCAGACTGACACCGAGGTTGGTCAGTATTTTGGCGGCGACGCCCTCCTCTTCTCGCAACAGGCCAAGAAGAATGTGCTTCGTGCCAATAGAAGTATGGTTCATCTGGCGAGCTTCTTCCTGGGCGATGGTCAGCACTCTGCGCGCCCGCTCGGAGAACTTCTCAAATCTGCTTGACATTTCTCTCCCTAGATATACTGCTCACCATTATTTAATTTATAGTGTAAAGCAACCACAAACGAAGGTCAAGAAGCCTCCTGGCAATGGCATATTTTCCACAAGGGGGCTACCCCTCAGTATCGTCTGCGCTGGGGCGTTTCACTTCCGTGTTCGGGATGGGAACGGGTGGTACCACACCGCTCGAACCACCAGGAGGCTCTTTTTCACGCAAACGGTCAGGTATTTCTGAGCGTCTGAAGTGATGATAACATAAATGGACGGGAAACGCAATCCGGCAGCGCGATTGTTCTGAAAAACGCTCTTGAAAAACAGAAAAGACTCATCCTCCCCCGGTGCCAGCAACAGGCTAATTGGAAATATGGGAAAAATTGTAATGATATGAGCGAGTGCGCTATTTACCATCTCTTGACAAGCTCGGCGGCAAGTGATAGCTTATGGGGAGTACTTTTGCTGAATGTCAGCCATTTATGGTGTTGCCACGAAGTTTTGCTTGATAAATCAAGTTCGTTTATGGATTTATAATTATTAATTGAGGGGGGACACCAGTGAATATGGAGTTAGTTCATATCGGTTTCGGTGGCATAATGATGATGAACCGGGTAATTG
>JBARQF010000157.1:0-1744 GCA_049643605.1 Dehalococcoidales bacterium | reverse complement strand
GGGCCCGGTCTCCTCGGCGTTGCCTTCTACAATGAAAGCTCCTTATAACTGCCAGAGACCGCTAAAAATAGCCGCTGAGTCCTACCGACCATCTGGCGCAATCGTGAAAAACATTCTATAATCAGGGTGTGACCGAGACGCAGGTTTTTAGCGACACAGAACAGCTTCTGGAAAGCCTGGGGCAACTCCCCGAGCCGGTGGTCAAGCCAGCTTTCGTTGTTGTCAGCGGTCTGCCCGGAACCGGCAAATCATATTTCTGCCGCCGGCTGGCGGAGAGAATCCCCGTTATCATCCTGGAAAGCGACGTGATGCGTAAGACGTTGTTCCCATCGCCTACCTACGGCGCGACGGAAAGCGCCCGTCTGTTCCAGGCCACTCATCATCTCATCGAGCACCTGTTGAAAAAAGGCAGACCCCTCGTCCTTGATGCCACCAATCTCTCGGAGCGAAATCGCGAGCGCCTTTACCACATTGCTTACCAGCTCGACGCCAGGCTGGTCATGGTGCGCGTGGAAGCACCGCCCGAGGTGGTGCAGGAACGACTCAGGAACCGTGCAAACGGCACCGGCTCGGAGGAAGACCAATCGGAAGCTGACTGGGCGGTTTTCCAGAGGATGAAAACCTCGGTACAGAAAATTCGCCGCCACCACTTTGCCGTTGATACTTCCCGGGACATAGCTCCAGTCCTGGACAAGGTTGTCAGAGAGATAAACCGATGAAAGGAGATATAAAGTATGGAGATTAAAGTCATCGCCGGTGATATTGCCGGTATTGACGCTGATGCTATCCTCGTGAACCACTTCGAAGGTATGAAAAGCCCGGACGGGGAAACGGCCGCGGTGGACAGGGCACTCGGTGGCGCCGTCTCACAGCTCATCAGGCAGGGTGAAATAAAAGGGAAACCGAACGAGATAACGATGCTGCACAGTTTCGGCAAGCTGCCGGCCGCCCGCGTGGTGGTGGTCGGGCTGGGCAAAAAGTCGGACCTCTCCGTCAATAAGGTGCGGGGGGCGGTGGCCGAGACCTGCCGCTGGCTGCGCGCCAGGGAAATAAGCACCATCGCCACCGTTCCGCAGGGAGCAAATATAAACAAAATCGGCCACGGTGATGCCGCCCAGGCCATCGCCGAAGGCGCTTTGCTCGGGACCTACACATTCCGCAAGCACATGACCAAGGAAGAGGACAAGCCCGGTGAAATCAAACGGCTCTCAATTGTGGGCGCCAGCCAGTTGAAATCGCGGCTTGAAAGGGGCGCCAACAAAGGACGGATTATTTCCGAGGCGACCAACCTTGCCCGCGACATGGTCAATGAACCCGCCAACTACATGACGCCCACCGATATGGCGGAAACGGCTACCAAACTGGCCCGGGAGCAGGGACTGGAAATAACCATACTTGACCTTGAGCAGATGAAGAAGCTGGGCATGGGCGGGATGCTGGGCGTCTCCCGGGGAAGCCGACAGCCACCGAAATTCATGGTGCTGAACTATAAAGGCGGCACGGCAAAAGAACCGGATATCGCCCTGGTGGGCAAGGGAATCACCTTTGACTCCGGCGGCATTTCCATAAAACCATCGGATAAGCTTGAGGAAATGAAGGGAGACATGGCGGGAGGCGCGGCGGTCATCGCCGCCATGGTTGCCATCTCCCAGCTCAAGCCCAAGATGAACGTGATGGCGCTCATTCCGGCAACGGAGAACCTGCCCGACGGCAACGCGCTCAAGCCGGGGGATGTCCTCACCGC
>JBARQF010000156.1:0-6124 GCA_049643605.1 Dehalococcoidales bacterium | reverse complement strand
CCCATCTGAGCAGTATATCCGGGCCAAAATGACCACGGTTAACGAAGCCGCCGGAACCGGGCGGGGTAAAATCCTGGCCAACTTCCGCGAGATACCGGCCCCGGCAAGGTCAATTGCTCAGGAAGTCATTGATTCCCTCAAAGAATCGGGGATACATGGCGTCCACGCGATGGGAAACACCAGCGAACCCGTCTGCCAGATTGCCATTGGTATGAACCGTGTCGGTATGGTGTTACTTGGCGGTTTGAATCCGGTGGCAGCCGCGGTCGAGGCCGGCATTGAAATTGAAAACATCGCCGAAAGCGGCATGATTGAGTTTAATCAGCTGGCCAGTTTCTGGAAATTAAAAGCATGAGCTACTTCGATGAGTTAGATAAAATATGGGGGAAGGCCAGTTCCAGTTCGAGCCAGCCCCTGAAAAGCATGATGGGGCCTGGCCATACCAGAAGATGGCTGATTGCCATTGGGGCGTTCATTGTTCTGTTTATTTTTGCCAGCATCAGCAAAAGCATCTACACCGAATGGCTCTGGTTTGATAGCCTCGGGTTCAGCAGTGTCTATTCGACCATACTGACCACCAAAATCTGGCTCTTTTTTGTGGGTGCTTTTATTTTCCTGGGCCTGCTTCTGGCCAACCTCTTTCTGGTACGGCGGCTATCGCCGCCTACTGGAGGTAATATACTCACCGGCCAGGGATTGCTGGTGGTACGCCGTGCCATTGACTTTGGTATCCTCACCACGGCGAGTTTTATCAGCCTCATTTTCGGCCTCGTTACTTCCAGTCAATGGGAAATGGTGATGCGCTTTGCCCACGCCACCGACTTTAACGTCATCGAGCCACTGCTGGGAAGAGACGTGGGCTTTTACCTTTTCAGCCTGCCCCTCTACCATTTTATACAGGGGTGGTTGCTCTGGGCAGCCGTGCTCATTCTGCTCTTTACAGGGGCCCTATATATTTTGAATATAGGCTTCAATCGTGCCAGCTTCAACCGGCGGATTAAAGGACACCTCTCAGCACTCGGCGCCGCCATCTTCTTCCTCATCGCCTGGAGCTATCGATTGAATATTTTCGACCTTCTTTATTCGGAACGCGGTGTCATTTTCGGCCCCGGTTATACCGATGCTCACGCCCAGCTGCTGGCTTGGCGACTCCTCGTTGCCACCACCATTATCTGCGGTCTGCTCATGATAATCGGCGTTTTCCGCCGTGGCCGGCGCTGGCTCTATGGACCAATCGTTCTATGGATTGGCATCGCCATTATTTTTGGCAGCATTTATCCGGCCATTATGCAGAGATTCCAGGTGGAACCAAGTGAGCTAGCACGGGAAAAATCTTACATCAAGAATAACATCCAGTTCACTCGCCTGGCTTTTGGCCTCGACCGCATTGAGGAAAGGGCTTTTCCCATTGAACTTGCCCCAAGTGAAGATGACATCTCCAATAATAGCGCCACCATAAACAACATCAGATTATGGGATTACCGCCCCATCAAGGACACGTACAACCAGATACAGTCCATCAGGCTGTACTATGATTTTACCGATATCGATGTTGACCGATATCTGATTGAGGGTAGTTACCGTCAGGTGCTCCTCGGCGCGCGAGAGCTTTCTCCAGAAAAACTTGCCTCCCAGGCGCAGACCTGGGTGAACCGTCGACTGCAATTCACGCACGGTTACGGTGTCACCATGAGCCCCACCAACGAGGTTACGGAGCAGGGGCTCCCCAATCTGTTGATTAAGGATGTACCGCCGATTGGCAACATAAAAATAGAGAGACCGGAAATTTACTTTGGCGAAAAAACAGTTGACTATGTCATCGTCAACACCGGGATTGCCGAATTCGATTATCCCAAAGGAGATACCAATGTCTACACCCGTTATGAAGCGGAAGGCGGTATCAGGCTTAACTCATTTCTACGCAAGCTGGCCTTTACCTGGCAGCTTGGTGATATTAACATACTGATCAGCGATGAGCTTTCCGAAAAGAGTCAACTCCTGTACCGCCGCAATATCCAGAAGAGAGTGAATACTATCGTTCCTTTCCTTAAGCTCGATAGTGACCCGTATATTGTCATCGCTGACGGTCATCTTTACTGGATACAGGATGCCTACACGATCTCTGACCTGTACCCCTATTCCCAGCCCAATGCCAGCGGTATAAATTATGTCCGTAACAGTGTCAAGGTGATCATCAATGCCTACGATGGTTCCGTTACGTTTTACCTCATTAACCCCGAAGATGCGATAGTAAATACGTACGCCTCCATGTTCCCGGCCCTGTTCCGGCCGATTGACGAAATGCCGGAATCACTCCGGGAACACCTGCGTTATCCTCTGGACCTCTTCCGGGTTCAAGCCTCTGTCTACCAGACCTACCACATGACCGACCCGCGCGTCTTTTACAACAAAGAGGACCTCTGGGCTGTTCCCGTGGAAACATATGCCGATTCCGAACGCAGCATGGAGCCATACTACGTGATTATGAGGCTGCCGGGTGAAGAGCAGGAGGAATTTGCGCTCATGCTCCCCTTCACTCCTACACAGAAAGATAACATGATAACATGGCTGGCCGCCCGCAGCGATGGTGACAAATACGGCAAACTCATTGCTTACAACTTCCCCAAAGACAAGCTGGTCTATGGTCCAAGGCAGATTGAAGCCAGGATTGACCAGGACGCGGCCATTTCCGAACAGTTCACTTTGTGGAGTCAGAAGGGCTCGCAGGTTATCCGGGGCAACCTGCTGGTTATACCTATAGAGAAATCAATCCTATATGTTGAACCGATTTACCTACAAGCGGAGAGAGGTCAGCTGCCGGAACTAAGAATGGTAGTGGTGGTCAGCGGCGACCTGATTGCTATGGAAAAAACCCTTGCTGAGAGCCTGAATGCCATCTACGCCGGCCTGCCCACCGAAGAACTACCGTCAAGTGCCCCGGAAACAACGGAAAAGCCGGATAAGCTGGCGGAACTGGCCAAGCTCGCGCAGAAGCACTACGACAAAGCACAGGACTACCTCAAGGAAGGCGACTGGACCGGCTGGGGAGAAGAGCTGGGCAAAATGGCAGAAGTCCTGCGCCAGTTGGTAGAACTCACGGGAAGCCAGCAATAGACGAAGTAAAGCAGTTCCACTGCCAGCCTTCTAATTAGCGCCGATTATCTATCCAGCTATAATTCCGAAGGATATTTATAAGCTATTGCAAGTTGACATTTATGCGATTAGTATTATATATAGGATAACAAAATATTATTTCATACGAGGTAATTATGGTACAGAAGCGAGAACTCATTAAAGGCAACTCCGACTCCCTGCTTCTCTGCTTGCTGGCACAGCAGTCAATGTATGGTTACCAGATTATCAAGGAACTGGAGAAAAGAAGTCAGGGCTACTTTCAATTCAAGGAAGGTACATTGTATCCGGCGCTTCATCGCCTGGAAAAGGCGGGCCTGATTCTTGGTAAATGGCAGCTGCTGTCCAACGGTCGGCCAAGACGATATTACCACCTTACGGCCAAAGGACACGCCAAGCTCTCCACCGAGAGAGTCCAGTGGCAGGATTTCATCAACGCGGTGAACTTGATATTGCAGCCGGCAGAAATTTAAACGGGTAGAGCAATGACCACAGCGTTAAATCACTACCTGGAAATC
This sequence comes from Dehalococcoidales bacterium, assembly GCA_049643605.1. Classification (GTDB taxonomy): domain Bacteria; phylum Chloroflexota; class Dehalococcoidia; order Dehalococcoidales; family RBG-16-60-22; genus E44-bin89. The sequence goes on along the minus strand of JBARQF010000156.1, from coordinate 2,474 downwards.
ATCCGGCACAACCTGAGGATTGACCTTGCTGAAGAAAAAGAGGTCATCAGCGAACTGGAGACGCATATTGAAGATAAGCTCCAGGAGCTAAAAGAATGCGGCCTTTCCGAAGAAGAAGCGGAAAGCACCTGTCTCGGGCTGCTGGGCTCCGCCAGGGTAATCGCCCGCCAGATATATGAAGCTCACAGTCAGGGCAGCTGGTGTCAGGCCTTTTTAGCCGCCATGCCACACCTGCTTTTCGCAGCACTGTTTGCCCTCAACTGGTGGCACCACATCGGCTGGCTGTCTATTATTCTGGCCATGGTAATCGGCACATCCATTTACGGATGGTGGCACGGCAAACCGGCCTGGGTTTTCCCGTGGCTGGGTTTCTCTCTGGTTCCGGTGGCTGCCTTCGGGATCATTCTGCTCTATCTACCCAAGGAGTGGACTCTCCTGACCATCCCGTTTTACTTCCTGTTTGCCCTGTGGTGGCTGTTCTGTATCGTGGTCCAGACAACAAAGAGAGACTGGCTGCTCAGTTCTTTAATGCTTCTCCCCGTGCCGATTATCATTGGCTGGTTCTTGACCCTGGTACCGGATGCGAAAATAACCGCTCAGACTATGGAGCGCGTCAACTATTTCGCGCCCTGGATTGCGCTGAGCTTTCTTATCCTGGCTTTGACTATAGCCGCTTTCATTCGCTTGCGTCAGCGATGGCTGCGCATCGCCTTACTAATCATTTCCGGGCTGCTGACGCTGACCACCGTGGTCTATTATGTCGGCGGCAAGCTCGATGTACAGACCTTCGCCGGGCTTATCCTGGTAATGTGGGGGCTTTTCCTGGTTCCGCCTCTCCTGGAGCGGTGGCTCAGGAAGAGCCGGCGAATATTCAAACGCCATGTTTTTTTCTCTCCACGCTATCAGTGACCTGAAACCAATCTCATCGGTTTTTAGGTAGAATTGCTGTCCGGGAAATGAGCAAATGGTAGTAAACGCCACGATAGCAATAGTTATTGCCTACCTGCTTGGCTCCATACCCTTCGCTTACATCGCCGGAAAACTGCTTAAAGGAACTGACATCAGGCAGGTCGGCGGCGGCAATATGGGCGCCGTAAATACAGCCCGGGAAATAGGGCTGGTGCCGGGACTCCTGGTGCTCGTCGCCGATATTGCCAAAGGGTCGCTGGCGATAATCATTGCCCTCCGGCTGGACCTGTCGCTGATACTGGTCTTCGGTGCCGGCTTGGCTGCCGTGCTGGGACATAACTGGCCCGTGTTTCTGAAGTTCAGGGGAGGGAAAGGGGCGGCAACTACCATCGGGGTTCTGTTCGCGCTGGTCCCGCTGGAGTTCGCCATCAGCCTGGCCCTTATACTGGCCGTTATCGTTGTTACCAGCAATGTCCGTCTGGCCGTTGTCGTCGGGCTGGCCGTATTGCCGTTTATCATCTGGCAGATAAATGGTTCCGTGATGCTTATCACCTACTCGGCAGTAATGTTTCTCTTCCTCTGCGCCAGGTCACTGTCGGATACCAGAGAGGCCATGGCAGGAGTCAGTGATAAGAGAAGTCTCATTTTCGACCGTGAGTATCACTTCTGGCAGTCCAGGAAAAGCAAATGAATAAAGTGGCCGTGGTAACCGACACTACCGCCTGCATCCCTCAGGATAAGGTAGCACGGTACGACATTGAGGTCGTGCCGGTCCAGCTTATTTTCGAGGACAAAACTTACCGCGACGGCATTGACATCAGCGCTGCCGAGTTTTACGCACGGCTCCGTAAATCATCCAGACCGCCGACCACCTCCAGTTCCTCACCCGAGCTGTACTTCGAGGCTTTCCAGAAAGCCGGCCAGAGAGCGAAGAGCATTCTCTGCATCACCGAGCCGTCCAATTTCAGCGCCATGTATAACTCGGCAACAGTGGCCAAAGAGAAGATGGCAAAAACATCGCCTGACGTGAGCATAGAGGTGCTCGACTGCACCACCGCTGCCGCCGGGCAGGGATTGGTAGCGCTGGCTGCCGCTGAGGCGGCGACAACAAGCAAGAACCTGAAAGAAGTGAAAGAAACGGCGGAGCAGGTCATGGAGCGGGTAAACCTGTTCGCCACGCTGGACACACTTGACTATCTGGCAAAAAGCGGGCGTGTGCCGCAGGCGGCGGCGCTGGTCAACTCGATTCTACAGATAAAACCTGTTTTTACCCTTAATCATGCCAGTGCCCATACGGTCGCACTGCCACGCACCATCAAAAGTGCCATGAAGCGCATTCTGAAGCTGATGGAGCAGAACGTGGTGCCAGGAGAGGCCCTCCACGCAACGGTGATGCACGCCGATGCTATTGATAACGCCATCGTTTTAAGAAATCGCATTGCCTCGCAATTCAACTGCGCCGAACTCTTTATCACCGAATTCACACCGGTAATGGGCGTCCACACCGGACCCGGACTCCTCGGCGTTGCCTTCTACAATGAAAGCGCGTGATAACTGCCAGAGAC
>JBARQF010000155.1:0-6732 GCA_049643605.1 Dehalococcoidales bacterium | reverse complement strand
GCCGGTGCCGCTCCTGCCCTATATCCGCGACGAATTCGCCCTGGATTACACCCGCGCCGGATTCATCATATCGGCTTTCGGTGTAGTCTACGGCGTCTGCCAGCTGCCGGCGGGATGGCTCGCCGACCGCCTCGGACCCCGCATCCTGCTCACCGCCGGTATCGTCGGCGTGGGCGCCGCCGGGCTGCTGGTCGGTTTGTCTCCCAACTATCTTGTATTGCTCGCCGGCCTGGTGCTGATGGGCATACTGGGGGGCGGTTATCATCCCGCCTCCACCACCATGATATCGACAGTGGTAGAGCCAGGAAAACGCGGCCAGGCGCTCGGTTTTCACCTGGTCGGCGGCAGCTTCAGCTATTTCCTGGCACCGCTCATCGCCGCCGGCATTGCCGTCGCCTGGGGCTGGCGCGGGCCGTTCATCGCCATGGCCATTCTCAGCATCGGCATCGGCATTATACTCCACATCATACTCGGGAAACGCATGTCAACCCGGAAAACAGTGACCAGAGACACCAGCGTTGAACCGGAAACTCCATTTTCTCCCGGTAATAAGCGCCGCCTGATAACCGTGATTGTATTGAGCTCTTTCACCATGGCGATGGTAATGTCCATCGTTTCTTTTATCCCGCTTTTCCTGGTCGATACTTTTGGCACCAGCAAGGAAGCGGCGGCGGCTTCAATGTCCCTCGTGTTCGCCATGGCGTTCTGGGCGGGGCCACTCGCAGGCTATCTCTCGGACCGCTTTGGTCGGGTGGCGATAATCATAACCACGTGCGTTATGGCCGGCGCCGTGGTTTACCTGCTTAACATCGTACCTTACGGATTCGGCATTTACGTCTTGCTGGCTGCCATCGGCACGGTAACGGCTTTCAGCACCATCGTAGCGCAGGCGTACATCGTCGACCAGACACCGGCAAAACATCTCTCCACAGTGCTCGGCTTCTACTTCTTCGGCAACATGGAAGGCAATGGAGTACTAACCCCGGTCCTGGGTTACCTGATTGACCACCTCGGTTTCCACACGAGCTTCACCATCGGCAGCGTGGCTATCATAGTCACACTTGTCATCTGCTCTTCCATCCTGTGGATGAGCCGGAGGTAACGGTGCCGGGTTCAGAAGCGCCGGCCAATCGCGTCATAAGGTTAATTTAAGCATGTTAATTCACCAAACCGGGTATATATAAGCCACATCGTCTTCTAATTCCTTAGGATAGTCTCCTATACTAAAGCCTTCAGCCGTAGTTTCAAGAAACCAGTATTTTGTGTCGAGGTATTCGTAATAAGTTCCGTAAGTGTTAGGCACATCTACACCAACGGCTATGTGCTGTTCGCCATCCAAGTGTAATAAAATCACATTTATCCCCAAGCTATCTAATAAGGTAGCGACAAGTATTGATGTATCTTCGCAGTCACCACCGCGGTCAAACAGCGTTTCGACAGGGTATCTGGGATATTCGTCACTGCTTTTTGTGTCGTAATCCACTGTATAAGGCAGACTTTGCACGAATGATGCTACAAAATTAGCAAGTTGTCGGTCAGTATATCGCTTTGTGTCAGCAATTTCACGGAATTCGTTGACCAAGAACTGGATGCATGGGTCTGATTCCGACTCCGTAGCCATATCAACAAAATCTGCAACATCCCTCGGCCGTGTTTTTTCTGAATAATTCACGTAGCTTGACAGGGTAATGGGTATGCTAAGCTCCCAGCTGCCATTGTAGTTCCATTCGTAGTGTTGAGGCACGTCTATGCTTAACACTTCTTTAAGGCGATTTCCTAAACTGATGATACTCTTCGACTTCTCATTTAATTGTTGTTGATAATCATCTATTTCTTCTTGAGCCTTGCTAAAATCAGATTCAAGACTGGTATATTGTTCTTCCAAAGACGAAAATTGAGTTCTCAAGTTTGTAGATTTTGCTTCAAGTCCACTTATTTCTGATTCCTGGTTTTGAATCAATGATTCCTTCTGGTTGATTGCTTGTTCAAGGCCGCAATTAAGCTGCACCAATTGAGATATTTCGTTATACTGACTATTTATTTTTGCTACATGGGTTTCAAGCACGGGTGTATAGTTCAAATAACTGATCAAATAACCAAGCCCCCCACCAGCCAATAAAGCAACCACGATAATAAGCACCATCTTTTTCATAGCTATCTTCACCTCCGCCAGAGATAGCTAAATTATAGCTGGAAACGACTGGTTGTCAATATATTGAATTACAGTTGATCTCTTAACCAACAGGTTTACTAGCCTGTTGGACTGTTAATCAAAGAGGGAAATTGAGACTAATGCTTGATGGGGTTGATTGACTTAAAACTAAGAGAAGAACATATTCTGGGTAATTTCTTCCCCAGGTTTGATAATGATAAAACTATTATTTCCCCATTCGCCCTTCATCAGATTATCGAACAGAGCCAGGGAGCCTTGAATCTCTTCATATTTTACGCCCAGGAAATCAGCGTTTTCTTGGGCATAAGAACGATACCGGTCAGGGTCATACGCGCCGGTATCTATCAAGGCAAGGCGTGAATAATTTTTGAACATTTCCCTGATAAGCCATTCTGCTGTCTCAGAGCCGTACCGCTGCTTATATTCGTCAAACGTTGCTATCGGCGCTTTAGCCTCCTCAACCCAGCCTTTGGTAAGATAATATGATGCCGGCGCCTTATTATGCTCCTGCAACTGCCTTTCCAGCGACCCCAACCAGTAGGTAATACAATCATGAGCTTTGGGAATAACTACTGGTATGTCTCTCGCCTTGATGCCCAAGGTGCCATTGCCGCATAAACCATAGCCGAGCACTATATAATCGAACCCACCACTATTAACTTCATCTATTTTCTCCTGGATAACAAGCCTCATCTTGTCAGGGGTCTGATGCAGACCCTGCTCCAGAAATTCGATATGAGCACCATCTTGATTTGTCGCCAGAAACTCGTTCTTCAATACGCCACAGGCAATAACCAATAACTTCATTATATTCTCACCCATATATGTGAACGTCTGATTTCCAGATAATAGTAATGTATGGCTGCCTCAGCGTATGTGATTTAAGTCACATATCAATGTTCTGAATAAAAAAGGTGCTTCTCTAACGGAACAGCTCATCAAGCGAAAGCTCTTCTTTCTTGGCTTCCTCACCTATCGGCCAGGTGAAACGCACCGATACCCTCGGCGGCACCCCTATCCCCGCCTCGACGGACATCTCTGTGGGGCCAAAATCCAGAGCGATTTCATAGGCCTTGTGCAAAGCATCCCTTATATGGTCGCGAACCGCTACCAGTGGCTTCCCACGAAGACTATCGGAGCGTCTCATGATAATGCTGATTTCGTTTTCTATTCGCAGCAGCTCGGCCAGTTTGTCGGAAAGCTTGCCTTCGGCAGGTTTGCCATCTTGCTGAAAGACCATATCAGCACCTCCTCTCTAATTCATCTATCGATATGCGCCTGTCTTTGAAATCATGCCTTTTCGCCATAGTATGCCATCACTACCAGGCTGTCAAATTGCGGATTATCCGATATGAAACAGGTGAACAAACAGAGGGCAGGTTGATGGAAAAGTCAAAGATGCACACGGCGAGGCAAACTGCCTCACATTCTTATGCCTCAGGTGGAACCGCTCGGCGCACAGCTATCGCCGGAAGACGAGCTGCTAAACAGGGACAAAACTCGTTTGAGTATCCCTTTCCCGCACTCCGGGCATTTTATGTCAAGGTCGCTATCGGCCATGCTGCGGCGTAACTCCAGCTTCTGGCCGCACTTCGGGCATTCGTATTCGTAGAGTGGCATGTAAGGCGTCTCCTCAGTCTATTTTAATCGCACCGACAGGGCATACCATCTCACAGCCTTTCATCCTGTCACAACGCCCGTGGTCAGTTACCGCTGCCGTATCTTTATTGTTATCAATATATAGAATGTGCTGCGGGCAGATTTCAACGCATGCCCCGCATCCTAGACACATCTCATCATTTATGTCAACTATTCCGCCCACGCTAGCCTTTTCCATCCTTCCTATCATCGGCCTTTACATCCTCGGAGTCTTTCCCGAGACCCCAGTTGAACGGTGTTCAGCCAAACTGAGGCTTTCCGGTACCACAGCCATCAGCGGCGTCGCTGCCCCTGCCTGACGCGCCGGCCGCGGAAACAATATACAGGCCAACCAGCGCGCCAATCAGCGCACCTATTCCCATATTTGAGGTAAGGGAAGCGCCATCACCCTGACTGTACAGGTAACTCAAGGCGACGCCGAAAGCCGCACCGACCAGCACCCCGATTACGTATCTTGATTTCATCCGCTATCACCAGCAACCCTTTCTATTCCCAGTAACAATTACATTGTATTGGATTGTTTTCCGCCTGTCTGTGACTATTATCACTTCAACCGGGCTATCAATACCCCTCTGGCCCGAGACACAACCCCCCATCAACGATGATATTCTGGCCGGTTATATAGCTGGATTCGTCAGAGACCAGGAAAAGCACCGCGCTGGCGATTTCTTCCGGTTTGCAAAGCCTGCCCAGCTTGATTCCTTTTTCCCACTGGGGAATGCGGTCGGGCGCCATTTTAAAGACACGCTCTGTTCCCACAATGCCGGGGGAAACACAGTTGACACGTATCCCGTACTCCGCAGCCTCCTTGGCCAGCGTTAGGGTCATGCCAATAATGCCCGCCTTGGCCGCGGAATACTCAACGCCCTTCATCATACCGATTACCCCGGCCGTGGAAGAGATGCTGACAATAGCGCCATGGCGCCTTTCCATCATGTGGTTGATGACGGCCCGCGCGCAGTTCAGCGGCGCGAGGAGGTTGAGACGCAGAATTTCCTCGCCACGGGTTTTTTCCGACCGGGCGAAGAAATCCATTTTCGTTTTAATGGACGGTCCGGTGGAGCCGCCCGCCACGTTGACCAGTATATCTATCTGGTTGAAACGAGCGAGGGCCTCTTCGACCATTTTTTCCGCCTGGTCAATTTCAATCACGTCGGCATTTACGACCAGGGCCTCTGACCCCAGAGCTTTGACCTCATCAACGAGCCCGCCGGCTGCTTCGGTGTTCACGTCAGCGATGACGATTCTGGCACCTTCCCGGGCCAGCAGTTTAGTTATCTCCCCTCCGATGGCGCCCGCACCGCCGGTCACAACCGCAACTTTATCTTTCAATCGCATTCGATTCTCCTTCACCCCGCAATTATTCGTTCTCCCCATTATACTTATATCGACCGTTAATGGGAAAATGGTCGCTTCACCAAAAACAAGCCGGGCACGTCATACAGCCTGAAATCGGCTTCGTCAGTGCCCGGTCTATTTTTTCAGTTACGGCGCAAAATTTCACCGCTGAAGAATATCAGTACTACTTTTACCTGGATTAATATCCTGCCTATCGTATTTCGGAAAAGCCAGAAACCAGTTACTGGTCGATATTCAGCTTGCCGGCCTTGGCCACGTTTTGCTTTGGCATATCAAAGAAATTAATCAGCACCCTGTCCGCCTCAACATCGAAATTTTTCACCACGGCATCGGTAATGTCCTTCGCCAGCTTACGCTTCTGTTCAACTGTCCTGCCCTCAAGGGCTCTTACCGTTACTATTGGCATAATTACGACACTTCCTTCCCGGTATAATACCGCTGTTTATTTATCTTTCGACCGTTTGTACATCGCTTCAATCTGAGCTTTCCACGCCGGAGCCCTGTCCCGGACAAATCGCCTTGTCGGCTCCTGTTGTGTGCAGACCAGCATGGAATTGACGTTGACCCAGGGCACGAAGATGTCTTCACTGAACTGTTTTACTCCGTCCAGCTGGTCATCCCACTCAACCTGAGTCATGCGTACGCCGTATTCATCCAGAACCTGCACCAGCCCGATATAGCAGCATTCTGGCGCCGTTTCCGGAATCAAGCTGACGGCCACGAAATAGCCTGGTTTGAGAACCTCTGGTTTTGCCATATCCCACCTCCTATATGGTAGAACAATAATAAACGGTTACGCGCTAAACGTCAAACTGGCAAAGCGCGGACTGCGCTCAATTGCCCTCTTTGCGCCCCTTGCTGCTTTCCTCATCCCCAGGTGAATTACCGAAGTACACCTTGGTATGGGGCCACGGTATTTCGATACCTTCAGCGTCAAACGCCTTTTTTACCCGGTAGCGCAGCTCACCCATTACATTCCACTGCTCCAGGGGTTTCACTTCGCCCAGAATCTTGATATCAATTCCAGAATCGCCCAGCTTATTTACCCTGAGCACCTGAGGCATGGTCCGGATACGCCAGTTCCAGTCCGGGTCTTCTGCCAGCTCCTGGCCGACGCGATTGATGACGCCGATGGCGTGGTCCAGGTCAGTACCATAGGAGACCGAGACATCCAGGTTAACACGGGAGAAGTGCCGGGTATAATTGCTGGCGACTTTTATCTCTCCATTGGGAATGTGGTGCACAATGCCGTCCAGGTCACGGAGTACCGTTTTCCTCAGGGTTATATCCTCCACCATGCCGGCGATTTCAGCTATCTTGGCCACATCACCCACGCGATACTGGTTTTCCATAAGAATGAAGATGCCGGCGATTAGGTCCCTGATGAGGTACTGGGCGCCAAAGCCGACGGCAATACCGGCAATACCGAAACCAGCCAGAATCGGCCCAATGGGGACTGCAAGTTCAGCTAGAACCGTGAAGATGACGAGCAGAATAATCAGCATTTTGCCCAATCCCATGAAGACACTCTGGATGGTATC
>JBARQF010000154.1:0-1962 GCA_049643605.1 Dehalococcoidales bacterium | reverse complement strand
AAGGAAAAATCTGAGACAGGAAATTTTAAATTCGACTTCGGAGACTTGAGCACATATGACTCATTTGCGAAACATCTTTTCGATGCACATTTTTATAGCACTGCGGTGAGAAATAGCCTTATAGATCTTAGCGTTGCTGAAATATCTGGACGCCCTTTACTCACATTTCCTTCACTTATTACAACCTGGGCGGGAGTATTAATATTCTCTCTGGTATCAGCTATTATTGGCGGTACAGGTATCATCTGTGAAAACTGCTATATCTCTATGTTGATTATTCCAGCCTTTTTACTTCCATTTGCTACCATCACACTTATTTTAGACTTTAGGAATCTTATGCATACTATGAGAATTTATGAAATTGGCCATGAAAAGGCATTGGAGGAATTAGTTAAAAAATCATAAAGGAATGGTGTGCATCATATGGTCATCACGAAAAACATCAGCCTGCAGACAAAGGGTGAATGCGACATCGTTGATATAACATCGCTGGTGCAGCAGCAGCTTGCCGGGGCGGGGGTAAAGAACGGCACGGTCACCGTGTTCATCACCGGCTCAACGGCCGGGGTAACCACCATTGAAACTGAGCCGGGCCTTATATCTGATTTCAAAGAGATGTGGGAGCGGGTGGTCCCCCGAAATATAGAATACCGGCATGACCGCGCCTGGGGTGAGGGAAACGGCTATTCCCACGTCCGGGCTTCGCTGCTGGGAGCATCACTGGTGGTCCCGTTTAATGATAAAAATTTATCACTGGGCACGTGGCAGCAGCTGGTGGTGGTGGACTTTGATAATCGGCCGAGGTCAAGACAGGTCTTATTGCAGATTATGGGGGAGCAGTAAGTGGTCTACTTGCCCTTCTCTTTCTTCACTGCCTTCGGTTTCTTTGCTACCTTCGGCTTCTTCTCCGGCTTCTCCTCGGCTTTCTCTACCGCCTCTTCCGCCTCAGCCACCTCTTCCCCAACAACTTCCACCGCCGAAGCCTGAGCCTGGTTAAGCTTCTTCATCAATCGTGACTTGCGTCGAGCCGCGTTGTTGGGGTGGATAATCCCCTTCTCCGCCGCCCTGTCCAGAGCGCTTATCGACTCCGCCACCGCCGCCTGAGCAGATTCCATCTCACCGGTGAAGACAAGTTTCTCCGCCCTGGTAATGAAAGTCTTTGCCCGGCTACGAACGGCGCGGTTTCTCATCTGCCGCCTTTCCGAGTTCCGCGCTTCCTTACTGTTTGGCAATATCAATCCCCCCTACTCTAACCTTGAAAATTAGGCCTCAAATGTACATATTATGCTTAATCGCAAGTGCAAGTCAAGTTTTATCACCCTTTTTGCCCGACGCCTTATCCCCGATACGGACAATACGGATAACGCCCTTTACCGATTCGATTTTTTTAAGGAGCCGGCTTAACTGTGCCAGGCCCTGCGTTTCCATGGTAAGCTCCATGAGTGTCGTACGGTCACTCTGAATGCGGGTGACCATCGAGGTGATATTCACTTTTTCTTCGGCGACAATGACGGTGATATCACGCATAAGCCCCACCCGGTCCCAGGCTTCAATCTGAATATTAACCGGGTATAGTGCGTCCGTCTGCCCCCACTCCACCGGCACCAGCCGGTCCTTCTCATCCTCATGCTGGACACTGTGACAATCCTGGCGATGAATGGTAACACCGCGACTGCGCGTGATATAGCCGATGATTTTATCACCCGGTACCGGATGGCAGCACTGGGCCAGATGGGTGACCAGATTGCCCACGCCCAGCACATTTACCGTAGAGGGCACCGGCTTGCGCGGTGCCACTTCCGGGATAGGCTTGGGCTCCTCCTGCGCGGCCAGTTTCGTCGCAATCTGATGGGTGGAAATCCCCCCATAGCCAATCGCCGCCAGAAAGTCTTCCGCATTACTGAAGTTGCATAACTCCGCAAGCTCCTCACGCTCAATGGTGATTCCCAGATGCCGTAATTC
>JBARQF010000153.1:0-10533 GCA_049643605.1 Dehalococcoidales bacterium | reverse complement strand
GATTAATAGGCTTGTTATTGCGCACCTCATCTATAAGCGCTTTTCCCTTAGCTTCGTCTTCCTCTTTCACCTTCTTAACTATGCTCAACCATTCACTTCTGTCTGGTTTCTTTTTCATAATATCCTTGGCACAGTCAATCATCTGCCGCAGAACCGGCTTGGGACTGCCAGCAATTGATAGCTCGCTTGACAGCCTGGTGGTCAGTTCCTCCGGGTCTTCAGATACCTGAATGTACCTGACATTCTCAACTGGAAAACGCGGTGGCATGCCAAAACCTTCAAGCATATTCATCCTCAAACCGAAGATGGCGATGACATCGGCTTGCATCTGAATAGGTCTTCGGAAGCCGGCCCCAAAGGCTAACGGATGGTCCTCAGGCACAGCACCTCTGCCCATTCTCCGGGTCAGTACCGGAATATCAAGCAGCTCAACAAACTCCTTGAGTTCCTCTGATGCATCAGACCAGTAAATGCCATCACCACCGATAATCACCGGTTTTTTGGCTTCAATCAGCATGCGTGTTGCTTTTTCTACCATCTTGGGATCGCCCGCTGGCCGGGATGGAGCAGCACAGAGGCCATGTGGCAGGTAGCCCCGTAAGGAATCTTCCTCCCCGGCGATTGCTCCCTGAATGTTTATCGGAAATTCAAGAGCCACCGGCCCGCACGGATAGGTTGTAGCATCCCGGACGGCTTTCTGCGTGAAGTAAGCGGCCATAGAAGGGTCAATAATCCGTCTGGTCCACTTGGTGAAATGACCTGATAGCGGCTCGGCATAGGCCTCCTGGAAAGGACCCCAGCCATCTTCTTCCGTGGCATGCTGCCCGAGAAGACAAATGAGCGGGCTCCTGGCCAAGTAGGCCTGGTACATAGCCGATATCATATTGCCAAAGCCAGGCCCAGCTGTGCCCATGGCTACACCTACTTTACCGCTGGCCCTGGCCCAGCCGTCAGCCATATAGACACCTGACTGCTCATGCCGCATGTGGTAGCATTTTACGCCGGCCCTGTCCAGGGCCACCTGGAGCTGCCAGACATGACCACCGTGAACAGCGGCGTACCAGTCCACACCCTCTTCTTTTAAAATCTTGGCTACTGCACCCACGACCTTAATCTCTGCCATTTTTACCTCCATTGGTTATTTGCTTTCGCCTAACTTTAAAAAATCCCTTTACTAACCTCAAATATTGTGACTTTTCAGCCTCCTTTTCCTCTGTTTCTAGCGGTAAATATCAGGCATATCTACACTATAATTTTCTACAACTGCCTGTCAATGTTGCCCTGAGTGTCCAAATATGTTTTTTGCTCATCATGTCAGCCCGACAAATGGTTTCCACGGAAATATCGCCGATGTCATTGTAGCACCAGCAAAACACGAGGTAAAGGAATGCAGGCTACAATATAAAGCCAGATTACTACATTCCGTAAAACTCCTTTGGCGGACGCTGTGTTGTGTTATAATAGCAATGACTTTGCAGGAGGGCGCTATTGGCAAGGAATCTGATAACTGGCGGGCTGGGCTTTCTGGGTTCTTATTTAGCCCAACAACTGGTTGAGAAGGGGGAGGAGGTAGTAGTCTTTGACCTGGCGGCAAGTTCGAAGTTTATCGAAGGTATTAAGAATAAACTGGAGTTTGTCCGAGGTGACCTGATCGATGAGGCGCAGGTCCTGGCGGCAGTACGTGACAACGACATCGACCATATATATCATCTCACGGCCCTGATGCCCCCGGCGAGCGAGCAGGATTTGTCCACTACTTTTAAGGTTAATGTACAGGGCACAATCCACGTACTGGAAGCGATGCGGTCGCTCAAGGTAGGCAGTTTGATTTTTGTGAGCACCCTGGCTACCTATGGACTTGGTGTTCCTCCTCTGACCAATGAGGATGTGCCACAGCAGCCCAGGAATATGTACGGAACTACCAAGGTCTGCTGCGAACGGTTGGGCGAGCAATATCACCGCAAGTACGGGGTGAACTTCCGGGGCGTTCGCTTTCCGCCAATTTTAGGAGCCCGCCGGCAAGACTCTGCCCATAGCGCCTTCAGCTACCGGGCGATAAAAGAGCCCGTGCTGGGTCGGCCCTATACTATATATGTGGAGAAGGAAACCAGAATGCCCTTGATATATATCAAGGATGCCGTCGGAAGCCTCATCTCCCTCAGAGAGGCTGGCGAAGAAAGATTAAAGAGGCGAATCTATAACATCAGCGGCTTTTCTCTTCAGGCCGGAGAACTGGTGCAGGAAGTGCAAAAACACATGCCACAGGCACCGCTGGATTTCAAACCCGACCCCGCCATGCTGGATATGATTGGCAACTGGCCCACTCTGGACGATGCCCGTGCCCGGGATGAGTGGGGCTGGCAGCCTAAATATGAACTACCAGAGTCCGTGGAGGACTTCATCGCTGAGGTCAGGGCTAATCCTTCTGCATATGAATAAATACCAGTGACTAACCGATTTTCATCCCCTAATTTCAAGCAAGTGTAAATAAGCAAAGGAGGTAACGATGGAAAAGGCAAAAAACGTCAAAGAGCTGGCAGAAAAGGCATACTCACTGGGTTGGGAATATCAGAAGACCTACAGGGGTTGTTCTCAGACCTTATTAGCTGCCCTGCAGGATACCCTGGGGCTCAGAAACGATGACCTCTTCAAAGCAGCGACCGGTCTATCCGGAGGAGGGGGAGTATCCATAGACGGTAGCTGTGGAGCCTATGCCGGGGCTATCCTGTTTATGAGTTCAATCGTGGGCAGGGAAAGGCATGACTTTGTAGATGCTCCGCGTGTCCGGTTCCAGAGCTTTGAACTGGCGAGAAAACTACACGATAGATTTGTTAGTGAGTACGGTGCGGTAATATGCCGGGATATCCACAGGAAACTCGTGGGGCGAGGTTATTATCTTGGCGACCCGGATGAAATGAAAAAATTTGACGATGTCGGCGGTCATGAAACGGTAGCCCCCGGGGTAGTAGCTAATGCTGCCCGCTGGACAGTCGAGATACTGGCTGAGAAAGACCTGCTTCCCAAGTAAGAAGATATGGAAGGCAAGGTAACCCGGTTAAACTATCTGGCCCGAGCAATTTCCAGGGTCACGAATCCTTGTATCCTCAGTGTATTAGTCCTGTTGTTGATTGCCGGTACTGAGTCCCCCGACGCGCGTGCATTAGTCACCTGGGCTATGACGGTGGTTCTGTTTCTCGTTCTGCTACCGCTCGTTTACGTTTACATCAGAACCTTCAGAAACAGAAGCGGCACAAAACTGATATCTGACCCAACGGTTTTTCTGAAACAACACCCCAGAGATATTTTGATTCTGGGTCTTTCGCTTGGCCTGCCCTGCCTGGTAATTCTGTTATTTCTTGAAGCTCCGTCTCTTATGCTGCGCACACTTACAGCATTGCTTGCAGGTTCAATTGTGACCGCCCTGTTGAACATATTCTACAGGGTAAGCTATCATTTATCAGCGGTTACAGTCCTGGTAATCATGTCGGTATTAACCTGGGGGCAAATTTTTCTCGTTCTCTGGGCTGCCATACCTCTGATTGGCTGGGCCAAGTACCAGAATCATGAGCACACCCTGGTCCAGATTGCGCTGGGCATCGCCCTGGCGGTGGTTGTAAGCGGGGCCACCCTGTGCCTGTTTGATTGATTTTTAGTATTATGTCAAGTATTATGCCCCACGAAAAGGCGCCCTGCCCTTCTCGCCGGCATCACCTTTAACCCAGCGCAATTATTAGACAACAGGCACTAATAAGCCTTAGAATTAACAGAGCAAACCATGATTGATGAAGTCCTGTCAGACATATACCGTATAGAAATCCCTCTACCGCGAAGTCCGCTTAAGGCTCTCAATTCCTACCTGATAAAAGGCGAGGGGCGCTATTTGCTCATTGATACCGGCCAGAACCGGGAGGAATGTAAGCAGGAAATGCTGGCCAGCCTGAAAAAACTGGGGGTAGATTTAACCCGTACCGATTTCTTTATAACCCATTTGCACGTAGACCATCTGGGACTGCTGGCTGAGCTCAAGGCTGACACATCACGCGTTTACTTTAATCAAAAAGAAGCACGCATGGTAAATTGTACTCGTGCTGAAAGCGAAAACCGCTGGCAAAAACGTTACGCTTTCTATACATCAAATGGCTTTCCCAAAGCTGAACTTGAGGAAGCAATAAAGCACCACCCGTTTCATCGCTTCGGCTTAAAGCAGCGCATCGCTTTCACCGTGTTGAAGGAGGGCGATGCCCTCGAAATCGGAGACTACTCATTCCGCTGCATTGAAACCCCGGGACACTCTCCAGGCCATATGTGCCTCTACGAGCCCAATAAAAAACTGCTGATTGCTGGAGACCACATCCTTTTTGACATCACTCCCAATATAACGTGCTGGCCCGAGATGGAAGATTCACTTAACAAATATTTAGCCAGCCTGGACAAAATCTATAACTTCGAATGTGATATTGTCCTACCGGGCCATCGGAAAGCCGGTAAGAGCCACCGAAAAAGGATACTAGAACTTCACGACCATCACCAGGCCAGGGCAAATGAGATTCTATCGGCTCTTGAGACCGGAAAGGAAACGGCTTTCCAAATGGCATCCTATGTAACCTGGAATTTGAATTGCCGTTCCTGGGCTGACTTCCCTCCCGCGCAGAAATGGTTTGCCGTTGGCGAGACGGTAGCCCATCTTCAATACCTCGAAAAGAAAGGCGCCGTAAAGAGCGCCTTTGAAAACAACGAAATTTTCTACTCGCTCGCCTGATAATTATTGCCGGAGAGCAAACTCTAGCTACCTATACTTTACCCTGATTTCACTTATCTTCCAGCATTTCGTCCAGTACTTTTTTCTCGATATGGTAGGTATGTTCCGGTCCGGGGAACACACTCTGCTCCACTTCTTCTTTGTATTGCTGCAGCGCCTGCAATATAGTTTCGGACAGGTTGGCGTATTTCTTAACGAACTTGGGGGTGAATCGCTCAAAAATCCCCAGCAAATCATAAACATTCAGCGACTGTCCATCCGTGTACGGTCCGGCACCAATGCCGGTGGCTGGTATGGTCAATGCCTTACAGATAAGTTCGGCCACCCGGTCGGGTACGCATTCCAGAGTAAGCATGAATGCCCCGGCCGCTTCCAGAGCTTTGGCATCTTTAACCAGTTTGCGGGCGGTGGCGATATCGGTGCCCTGCACTTTATACCCGCCCAGCTTGGAGATGGTCTGGGGAGTTAGCCCGATGTGCCCCACCACCGGAATACCAGCCTTCACAATTGCCTCAACCGTTGGAGCAAATTCCTCCCCTCCCTCAAGTTTTACCGCATCCACACCACCATATTTCATCAACGCTCCAGCGTTGTATATAGCATCTGGAATACACGTCTGGTAGGATAGAAAAGGGAGGTCCCCTATCACCAGGGCATACTTGACCGCCCGCATCACCGCTTTACAGTGGTGTATCATCTGCTCCATGGTTATCGGCACGGTGCTGGTTTCTCCCAGCACGACCATCCCCACCGAATCACCCACCAGTATTGAATCCACCTCGGCACGGTCGGCAAGCAACGCCATCGGATAGTCATAGCACACCACCCGTACTATCTTCTGGCCCTGTTCTTTCTTAGCCAGCAGGTCCTGTGGAGTAATTTTTTTGCGTTCCATTTCATTCCTCCTTTTCCAGATAAAATACGTGGTCGCAGCAATCGTCCCCTTCCATCAGCGTCTTCGTTCGCTGGAAGTCAATGGCAGGATTGAATGCTGAAGCCATGGGAGCATCTCCCTCACACAACCAGAAACCGATATCCAGAGCGTCCAGCTCGGCGAATATCTCTGCCCACATACACCCCGTGAAACAATAAGCCTGCCGCTTATCCGTGTCCTCGAGTTTGCGCCACTCGTGGCTGCCGGCGCATCCCTCTTCGAGCGCAGAGCAGAAAGCTTTTAAGGTGGAGGTAGTTGCCTCGCGTGCCATCTTCTCACCTCTTTCTACCGCCACCTCATTGAAGGCATTATGAATTGCCTCTACGCCCTCGTCGCCGTATTTCTTTTGAATAGCCCGAACGGTTTTCACCAGTAAGACCGCGCTGTTGAACATCTTCGAACGCAACTTCACCAGGAACGCCTTTTCAACGGCCTCGGGGATGGGCTCGGATGATATCTGCTGTAATGAACTCATAATGTCCTCCTTCAGACAGCCTCGCTGTTCTTTCTCACTTATCCATATATTAAAAGCTTTAATATCTCACTCAGTTACTTCATCGCCGGCTAAAATACACCAATGCCGGGACTGAGTATGTTGTTTGGGTCGAAGACCGCTTTAATTCCACGCATCAATTCCCACGTTTTCTCGTCGGGATACAGGTCAAGGTCGGGAAGCCTGATTACCCCGAGCCCGTGCTCACCAGTGATAACGCCACCCATCTTGATTGCTTCCTCATATACCCGCCTTTTTACCTCTCTAAGCAGCCCCTTTTCCGCTAAATCGACCATTAGATGAGGATGGAGATTGCCATCAGCGGCGTGCCCATAGGTTGGTATCTTGATATCGAATTTGGCGGCGATTTCATCGACCTTGTCCATCATCTCGCCGATACTTGCCGGAGGCACCGTGATATCCAGCACATCGGCAATATTGCTTTTCAGCGATGAGTAAACCTCGCTCCTTATCTTCAGTATATTAGCCTGCTCCTCTCGCCTTTCGGCAATCAGGATATCGACGGCATTATTTCCCTCGCATATAGTGGATACCTTCTCCCCCTGCGCATATACCTCGTCTTCACTGTCTCCGGTCAGGATAACAATTAAAAAAGCGTCTCCCTTCTTCGCCGGCCATTCCATATTCAGCCTCTTCGCCGATATTTCAATGACGTCCCGCTCGACATACTCAATAGCGAGGGGGACTACGCCGCTCTGCAATATCTGGGGAACGGTGTTAATAGCTTTATGGCGTTCATCGTACGAAATTATCAGTGTGCCGCTGCTATTAAATTTGGGGCAAAGCCGGAAAATCACCTTGGTTATCACACCCAGGGCACCGCCACTGTTAATGAGCAGATGCATGAGGTCGAACCCCTGATTGTTCTTGAGCAGCTTGCCGCCGAGGTTTATTATGTCGCCGGTAGGGGTTACCACCTCGAGTCCCCTCACAAAGTTTCGAATAACGCCATACTTTACGGCCCTTGTCCCCCCGGCGTTGCAGGCAACGAGGCCTCCGATGTGTGCGCCCTCGTCCCCGGGGTGAGGTGGGAAGAAAAGGCCGGCTTCTTCCACCGCTTTCAGCATGTCACCAAACGGTACTCCCGCTCCGGCAACGACCATCAGGTTGTCTTTATCAACTTCCAGAATCCCGTCTAGCCTCTCAGTCGACAGGAGTATTCCATCGGCAATTGGCACCGCACCGCCACATATACCTGTGCCGCCGCCTCTTACGAAAACCGGAGTTTTCTCACGGTTGGCCAGTTTTAAGACCTCGGCTACTTCTTCGGCACTCGATGGCTTGATAAGCACCACGTTTTCGGCCGGCTTGGGACGGACAGCGTCCGCCGTTTCGTCAGCAAGGTACCGCGCTGTCTGTTCCCGGCTCGTTATTACCCAGTCCTCTCCTACAATGCCCGCCAAATCACTAACTATGCTCATAACGGTACTCCTTTATCTTTTTTATCAACTTCGGTATTACCTCGTAAAGGTCACCGACTATTCCATAGTCGGCAATTCGAAATATAGGAGCTGATGGGTCTGTGTTAATCGCAATTATGGTTTCGGATGACCTCATACCGGCCAGATGCTGCGGGCTTCCGGAAATCCCACAGGCGATGTATACTTTGGGATTCACCGTGGTTCCACTAAATCCCACCTGATGCTCTCTTCCTATCCAGCCGTTATCCACCGGGGGCCGACTGGAACCCAGGGCGGCTCCAAGAACCTCGGCCAGCTCCGAAAGGAGTGCATAATCGTCTGCTTTCTTCAGGCCGGAGCCTCCGGAAACAAGCATTTCAGCATCAGCCAGATTGACGTCTGCCGATTTCTCATGGTGAACGAAGGATAGCAGGGAAGGTACAATTTCGGCCTCTTTCTTAATTATTTCCCCTTTTCTGCCAGTATCCCGCACGGCCCTGGGCATCACTTTATACCTGACTGTCGCCATCTGTGGCCTTGTCCGCGTCTTGATATGAGCCAGAACATTACCACTAAAAGCCGGCCTTATTTGTACCAGGTTGCCGTGTTTATCAACTTCTAGGCCGGTGCAGTCAGCAGTTAAACCAGTGCCGAGTGCGGCCGCCGCCCTGCTTCCCAGCGAGCGACCCCAGTAAGTAGCCCCTAAGAGGAATATATCAGGCTGCACCTCCCTGACCAGCCTGACAATGTTATGCTTGTAGTTCAATAAATCGCAGTCATTGAATACTGGATGGTCAAAAAGGTACACTCTTTCTGCCCCGTAATATACGAGCTCCCTGATATGGTTCTCCACCCCGTTGCCTAACAGGACAGCGGTGAGTGCGCACCGTTTTTTATCGGCCAGCTCCCTTCCTTTGCCCAGCAATTCATATGATACGGGATTAATAACGCCTTCTCGCTGCTCAACAAAAACCAGTAGCTCTCCGTTGTCACTCATGATATATCACCAGCACCATTGTTCGGACTCACCAGGTTGCAGATGCGCTCTGATACCTCGCTTATGACCTCATCAGACGCCTGCCGGAAGATTTTGCCTTTTCTCCCTTCATCAGAAGGGACTATAACCTTGTAGACCTTTGTCGGTGAGCCCTGTACGCCAAATCGCGTCACGTCAGCGTTTCCGGAGAGTACGGTAGCGCCCAGCATCTGTACCGCCAATTGCCTCGCTCTGGCTCTATCCCGGAACGTTGGCAGCCTGGGAGTATTTATATCCTTGGTTACCGTAACCAATACCGGGAAGGAGGCCTTGAATGTGCAGCGCTCCATGCCGATATCGCAGGTAGCGATTATGTTTTCGCGGGTAACATTTACCTCGTAGGCACAGGCTATGTGTGGTATGTTCAGATGTTCCGCAACCTCAGGGCCAACCTGGCCGGTATCCCCATCAACCGTCTTTTCACCACACAGAATAAGGTCGAAGTGACCCAACTGCCTGACGGCACTCGCAATCGTGTATGATGTGGCCAGAGTGTCGGCCCCGGCAAATTTCCTGTCTTCCAGTAGAAATGCGCTATCTGCGCCTCTGGCAAGGGTATCTTTGAGAGCCGATTCCGTACGCCGGGGGCCCATGCTCAAAACAAAAACTTGCCCCCCCAGCTCCTCTTTGATTCGAACGGCAGCTTCAAGAGCGTTAAGATCGAATGGATTTATTTCGAGGTCGGCGGAACTGCGGTCTACTCTTCCCCGGTCAACATCGAATCGTACCCTAGACATGTCCGGCACGCATTTTACCAGCACGATAATTACCAAGAGCCATTCTCCCGCAAGGATTTATCTCCCCCTGTAGTTGTGATATTACATTATACGACATCATCTGAGCAATTGTGCCGCTCTTTCCGAATCAGCAACCGGTAGAAATACATCAGCCGAAGAATTGATGCTTTATTGCCAGCGCATTCATATGGTACAATCCTATGAGCGTAATCATCAGAGACGGACAGAACTGAAAAAAAGAGCCGCTGTGTTACCTAATTTCTCCCTCCTGTTACAGCTTTGCGGGACTTTTCCCTCGAAGCTAACGGGAGCCGAAACAAAGCAATTGCCCTTTAAACAGCGGGGTTATGGGTTCAAGCCTCTCCAGGGACGCTACTTTATTTTTATATGGAGGTAGT
Organism: Dehalococcoidales bacterium; assembly: GCA_049643605.1. Classification (GTDB taxonomy): domain Bacteria; phylum Chloroflexota; class Dehalococcoidia; order Dehalococcoidales; family RBG-16-60-22; genus E44-bin89. The sequence goes on along the minus strand of JBARQF010000153.1, from coordinate 755 downwards.
TTATCGTGAAGGTTACTGACGCCATCGCCGAGATTCTCAAACGTGAGGGGGCTGAGTTTCTCAGCTGCTTCCCCACTACGGCCATTATTGATTCCTCCGCTCAAGTCGGGGTGCGCCCCGTCGTCTGCCGGCAGGAGCGTGTTGGCGTGGGCATCGCTGACGGGTACAGCCGCGTCACTAACGGGAAACGTCTCGGTGTCTTTGCCATGCAGTATGGGCCGGGAGCAGAAAATGCCTTTTCGGGAGTGGCTACGGCTTATTCCGATTCGGTACCGGTACTCCTGCTGCCGCTGGGTCACGCCCGGGACCGCTCCTGGATAAAACCCTACTTCAGCTCCACCCGTAGCTATGAGGGGATAACAAAATGGATAGAGCAGGTCAATCTGGCCGAACAGGTACCGGAAGCCATGCGGCGTGCCATATCTATGGTGCGCATGGGCAAGCCGGGTCCGGTAATGCTGGAAATACCCGCTGATGTCGCCAATCAGGAAATAGAGCCCTTCGACTATCGCCCGGTCAAGTCATCCCGCGCCGCCGGCAACCCGCGTGATATCGATGAAGCCGCCCGGGTACTGGTGGAGGCTCGCTGCCCGGTTATCCACGCTGGCCAGGGAGTGCTTTACGCCGAAGCCTGGGACGAACTCCTGGAGCTTGCCGAGCTAATGCAGGCACCGGTGATGACCACGCTGCTGGGGAAGAGCGTCTTTCCGGAAAACCACCCGCTTTCCCTGGGAACAGGTGCCCGTGCTATGACC
>JBARQF010000152.1:0-2610 GCA_049643605.1 Dehalococcoidales bacterium | reverse complement strand
CCCCTTGAACCTCGTTACGATGGAAGAAGGCGTCTTCTTCCTGCTCTGTCTTGATAAACCCAAATCCACGGTCGGTAACCAGTTTTCTAATTGTACCTTTCGGCATAGGACACCTCACTTCTAATCCATTGGCTAGATATTAAAAGTAAGTATACCACTTAGCATCCCAAAAGGATAGGAAGGATAGGCAGGCGTCTATCCAGATGGTGGAGAGGTATACAGGGGCGGTTAGGTTTGAGGATAGTTTGAAGTTTTATAAGGCTCCACTATCACAGTTTACTTCTCTAACGCAACCAACATTTGGTCGCCGTACTTATTAAGTATGGGTATCCGTTCCAGAAGAAGTCGGTCTATTCTTTGTAATCGTCCCCGAGTCCTGTAGCTAATATCTTTTTTATAAAAAGTAGCTAACGTAATTAAAATTTGCTGTGTTCTGACATCGAGCACTTTGAAGCCGGTCATCTTTGCCAAATTTAATACATAAGGTATGGTAATTTCTTGGTCGGTTTCGCCTATAATAATCCATCTCCCGGTACTATCTCGTTTATATTTTCTGCCCTGATACTCAATAATGTTCTGCTTAGAAACCTTTGCGAAGAGCTTTTTATAAGCGAGAACAAGTTCTTTCATGCCGAGATTTGGCTGTAATATTAGTTTCAGTGTAATTGTTATAATTTCTGCCATTATTCCAGTGCGTCGGCTATTGTTTTCTATCAGAATAGCCCGGCCGCCGTTTTTTAAAACACGAAATGCTTCAGATAAACCTTTTTTTGCATTTGGAAGGTGGTGAAGCGAACCAAGAAAACATACACCATTAAAAGAATGATCTCGAAAAGGCATATGCTCGGCATCTGCCACGACGGAGTTCTTGAGGCGAAGGTCATCTTTTCTGACCGCCGTAATACAATCTTTTGATATGTCAAAACAGGTCGGTTTAAATCCACGATCAGAAAGATAAGAAGACAGCATACCTACCCCGCAACCAGCGTCTAGCACTTTCCCATTTGGTTTGTCAAGATAACGAAAAGTAAAATCTAGTAATCGAGGAAGCCAGAGGCGCTTGCCTGGTTGATTTTCCCACTTGTCTCGTTCTTTTTCTCTATTAACATATAAGTCTATGTTAGCCCACTTCACAGATAAGGAACCACTTGCCTTCATCTGTTCGCTGTGGATGCGTAATTCAGGAGGTAGCATAATAGGTATGCCGTTTTCTACGTCATATTGCAGGTCACATTGACCACAATACAAGGACTTATCAGTCACCCCAGCATCGGTTTTCAATGTTAAGTCACCCTTACAGAGAGGACATACCAACATATCCAACATTTCTTTTGATAAGGTCATCCTGATAGATATTCCTCCTCATGTGGATGGTACATATGCTGCTGTCAGGTTGTCAAGAGTACCCTGCTCTTTTGATATATGAAAACGGCGGACAGTCTCCGATAGATGTGTACCCTCACATTAGAACAAAGGTTATAATTCTCGAAAAAGACCGTATAGCTACAATACAAAAATATCTCGTGCCTTTATATAGACGTTTGGCCGTTTCAACTAGACGAAGGCAGCTGTGAGCAGAGATTCTGGGGATCAAAAAGGAGGGTAGAGCGATGAAAATAGTTAAGCAAACTGTTAAGCAATCCTAGCTTGAAAATGTTAAGCAGCGTTAAGCAAGTTGACGCCTTTTATGTTACCCATTACAATTACGTTGTACCTGCCGGGGTGGCGGAATTGGCAGACGCGGCGGACTTAAAATCCGCTGGAGCAATCCTTGTGGGTTCGAGTCCCACCCTCGGCACCATTAAAAAATAACAGGTGTGCATTTGGCCAGTAAAAAGCACAAAGGCTTAGTACAGGTCTTCACCGGCAACGGCAAAGGCAAGACCTCGGCCGCACTGGGTTCAATTTTGCGCGCTACCGGCCATGGCCTCAAGGTCTTCATTGTTTTCTTCATGAAGGGGAAATATCCCTACGGCGAGTTCAGTTCCCTGCCCAGGTTACCCGGCGTTGAGGTAGCCAGCTTTGGCCTCAGGTGCCTTATCGGTGACAGAGAAATTGACCCCGAGGAGATAAAGCAGGCGGAGCTGGCCTTAAAGACGGCCCGCGAAGCGATGCTGAGCGGAAAATATGACCTGGTGGTGCTTGACGAAGTCAACGTCGCCGTCTACTTCAAGCTCATACCGCTTGACGACGTGGTAAAGCTTATCGAGGAAAAGCCGCCGGCAGTGGAGCTAATCTTGACCGGCCGCTACGCCGAAGCCGCCGTTATCGAACGCGCCGACCTCGTTACCGAGATGACGAAAATAAAACACCCGTACGACAAGGGAGTGAAAGCGCGTAAAGGCATTGAATACTGATGAGTTAGACGTAGCGGTTCCTCGCTCTTGACTGGATTAGTTATCAGCGATAAGATTAAATAATAGGTTTTGCATGGGGGTGAGATTATGGCTGTTTACGTGATGCTGAGCACATTGACCGACGAGGGGAGAAAAACGCTCAAGTCGAATCCCAAAAGACTCCAGGAAGTGAACAAAGAAGTCGAATCCATGGGCGTCAAGATACTGGCCCAATACGCTCTCCTGGGACCGTACGATTTCATCAATATCCTTG
>JBARQF010000151.1:0-3811 GCA_049643605.1 Dehalococcoidales bacterium | reverse complement strand
ATTACAGAATGTACTTGAAGCAGCCCGTTTAGCACCAACGGCCTGCAATATACAGCCATTTCAATTTATAGTAACACACGAAGGGTAGGGAAGCAGAATTAAGACGTATTTACAGTGCATCTTGGTTTGTGCAAGCACCTATAGTCATCGCCGCCTGTGGAATTCCGTCTGAGAGTTGGGGGCGCAGAGATGGTAAGAATTACTGCGATGTAGATGTGGCTATTGCTATGGATCATCTAATTTTGGCTGCCACTGAACTAGGACTCGGTACATGCTGGATTGGAGCGTTTAATCCTGATGCAGCTTTGAAATATTAGGATTGCCTGGCGATGTTGAGCCAATTGCGTTCACACCACTTGGATATCCCGCGGATCAATCTGGCCATAAGAGTAGGAAATCATTGAATGAAATGGTTCGATATGAACACTGGTAATACCGGTCCTTTTTAAGTGGCAAATCCCTATTCGCTCCCAAACTAACCCAAATACGGCCCGTGAAAAAATGGGCCGGCACATTGGAGAAAGGGCCACAAGTTTGCCCCCATGAACGGCAAGTAGCGGTGCCATTCAAGGTGCGATTATATCCATGTAGACAATCCGAAGACCACGCTTTTGTATGGTGTGAGTAGTGGTATAATTAATATAATGACCGCAAGAAAATCAAACCTATGAAACGAAAACAACTGTATTCCAGAAATCAAATATGGTTATTCAGGGTTGTAGTTGCATTCGTTAGTATCGCAATAATTATTGTTTTAATACTTTCTTCAATTCCTCATAGTTAATAATATTTACATCAACGGTATCTATTTTTATTAAGGTCACTCATCCCAATTCCTGCTCCTAACCACCTCTTTTATGCCAAAGTCACTACATATAAAGCCTGCACAATTGCTTAGAAAGTGACCCGGAATAGCCAACAGTTGGGCGGTTTTTCACCCCTGTAACACCTCCTCAAAACTGCCAACGCCCTGCTTTCTGCTGTTTTTCTCTCGCTTCCTATTTCTTGACAGGTATTGAAGTGTCCCAACTGTCTCCAACAAAAGACTATTTAGAAGCTGCTGATGATATACAATATTATTATTTCTCCAATTTAACAAGGGTGGTGTCTCGGCCAAATACGACGGATAACAGCCAGTCCATGACGATTCTAATACGGTTGTATATCCCAGTAATCAATAATGAATAAGCCCCGACCCAGATTAGACGTGCCGGAAAACCATACAGTCGCAGGCCATGGAAACGGAACATAGCTTTGGAAGCACCTAGAGAAACCATTTCAGGCGGCTTGGAATAACGATAGGGTTTCTTATCCCTACCTCGGATCTCAGCCAGAATATTGTGAGCTGCCACCCTAGCTTGGCGCACTCCCGTGTGCGCTCGTGGTGGTATGGGCTGCCCTGATTTCTGATCCTCAAAGTGAGCACAATCACCTACGGCATAAACACTGGTAAACCCCGGTACCTCTAAGTATTCATCTACCAGAACTCGACCAATGCTATCTTTGGTAACATCAAGCTCAGCAATGCGCGGATTGGCTACAACACCGGCCAACCAGATAAGGGTACTTGTGGGTACGATTTCTACACCATTAATCTCCACATGGTCTTCACAGACCTGCGTTATTCGTGACCTCAATCTGACCTCTATTCCCATACGCTGTATCTGCTTGCTGGCATAGGCACCAAGCTTGGTATGTAGCTCAGTAATAATCTTGGGCTCTACTTCGATCAAGATGATTTTGATTTTTCCTGAGTCAATTGTTCTGTAATATTTAATCAAGCTTCTGAAGATAAAGTCTCTTAGTTCGGTAATAACTTGGACACCGGTATAGCCGCCCCCTGAGACAACAAAAGTAAGCAGTTGTTTTTGTCGCTCTGGGTCCCTTTCAATGCTGGCGCGCTCAAAGACTCCGATGATATGATTCCTAATTAACCGAGAGTCATGCAGCGTTTTCAATGTAAAAATATTCTCAATTTTTGCCGCCCTACGGTTCAATCCTGTCATATCGGCAACGCTGCCGAGTGCCAGGACCAGACAGTCGAAATCAAGAATCCCCATGGTAGTGATTACCTTGCGACCATTCAGGTCTATCTTCTGTACGCTAGCTTGGACAAAGTTGAACCTGTCCCTCGAGTGCAGCCTTCTAATGGGATAGGCAACATGCTGCGTTTCTATTCGCCCCATAGCCACTTCATGTAACAATGGGGAAAATAAAAAGAAGTTTTCATTACTTACCATGGTAGTATCTACATTCTCATTTTGGTTAAGGGCTTTTACCAAGTACCGCAATGTATATGTACCACCAAATCCGCTCCCCAATATCAAGACCTTTCTATGGCCTACATGTATCCTCTTGGGACTGGTGACCTCTTTGCGGAACATGTCGATTAAAGTCTCTCTGAAGAGAGCCCAGGAGAGCTTCGCCAATGAAGCTGGATTCAGAGCCATCCTGGCGATACTTCTATAACTGTAGCTGCCGGTAAACATCCCCCAAGCAGATTTAGCAAAGGGCTGTGGGCCAGTCGCATTATCTTGCTCATCTCCAATCAGCCGATGCTGTGCCAAGAGAAAGACGCGGGAATCTTTTACGCGATCGTTTATCGCAAACAACAGCCGTCCCCATCGATTGTCCGAATTCATGCTTTTGCAGAAGGGCTGATAATGAGCCCTGAAGTCTTGGCCAGATACTCCATGATAGACTGCGGTACGGGCGGCCTCTCGTGCGGTTAGGAGTGAAGAGCCGATGCCGTCCTTATATAATCTAGAGACCGAAGCATCGCCGACGGCTACAAATCTGTCGGCATGGTAGTTGCGAGCCGGACCGACTATCGCCATTGGGCGGCAGCCGCAAGCGCGTTCATAGCGGTCTGGGAGTAGTCTCCGCACAATATCGTAGTTCAAAAAATCGGTGACCGAAACGGGGTGCTTGCCGCGACTCAAGACCGAAACGTTTATGAATTGCTTCTTAGGCGTCAGGGTTCCAAAGATTAATCCTGAACGGGGTATTAGAAAGGCATGTGCGGTATTGCCGAGCTTTGACTCCACCTGGGCAGTCTCGGCATACAGCTCATCTTGAGCCATGGACTGCGTTTCTGGAGGAACATAGTCAACACCAAGAATTTGAGTGAATTTTGCATTTACACCTGAGGCCAGCACTATCAGGTCATATTCCAGTTGCTTCTCTCCTACTTCTACCTTTGCCCGATTTTTGAGGTAGATGCGGGATACCATTTCATTCTCCACCCGTATACCTCGTTCCTGCACTTTTCTCAAAAGCCAGCCATCAAAGCTGATTGGATTCTCATAACCAGAGAGGCGTGGCCCACCGCCTCGGGAAATACTGACAATCTGTATCTCTTTTTCAGGATTGCTAATGCTGATAGAGGTAAAGGGGCTGTGGACCGCATAGTGGTCTATTTTGTTCTGGATTATCTCATCGGGGATGGTCAAGCCAAGTTCACCTAGATTCCTGAGCAGGGAAGTGGAGAGTATCCCGGCACACCCTTTGCACCCTTTCGGGCCTAGTTCGTCGAAATTCCGCTCCTGATAGATGGTGATTTCAGGGTAAATGCCCCTTTCTTCAGCGTAGTGCATGAGATAGAGCGCAAAAAAGCTACCTGCAGGCCCACCCCCAATGATGGCAACTTTTGAGCCAGTTTCTATCTTCTTGGAGTCTTTACCCATATTACTATTAATACAGGCTGAAGAAGCTGGTAGCCGACATCCAATCTGCACCTCCGCTCACAAACAGATTGTAGTATCACGTTGAGGCCGTGTCAATAACACTTCATCCCTGTGGGGTATTCGTG
>JBARQF010000150.1:0-1628 GCA_049643605.1 Dehalococcoidales bacterium | reverse complement strand
GTCCCCTCTGAAGCCCTCTCAAATCTGGCCCGGAGAGTCGATGATTTCCTGGTCGCGGAACTGAGCTCTGGCCAGTTCATCGAAGATGTCAAGCTGGCCGTGGGTCTGGATAAACGAGTGGAGCTGGTCAATCAATACGGTGGTGTACCGCTATTCGCAGAGGAGATACTGGGAGCCATAGAGAAAATGATAAAACAACCGGCTGGTAGATGACATGACCAGGTCAGATTTCCCAGAACTGGATACTACACTTTACCACAAGCCCGAGTCGCTGGAAGACCACCCTTTCCACTTCTGTCCCGGCTGCGGGCACGGTATCGTGCTGCGCCTGGTCGCCGAGGTAGTTGATGAGCTGAAAATCAGAGAAAGAGCGGTGTGCGTGGCTTCTGTTGGCTGCAGCGTCAATTCCTATCATTATTTCAATTTTGATGGGCTGGAATCGGCCCACGGGCGCGCTCCGGCAGTGGCTACCGCCATCAAACGCTGTCATCCTCAGCTCATTCCGTTCACCTATCAGGGTGACGGCGACCTGGCAGCGATTGGCACCGCCGAAATAGTGCACGCCTGCGCCCGGGGGGAGAATATCACCACCATCTTTGTCAACAATGCCATCTACGGCATGACCGGCGGGCAGATGGCGCCCACCACCCTGGTGGATATGTACTCCACCTCAACCCCTGACGGACGAAAGCCTTCCCTCTCCGGGTACCCCATACGGGTCTGCGAGATGCTCTCTACCCTGGAGGGACCGGCCTATATTGCCCGCGTCTCGGTACACAACCCGGCCGCCGTGCGAAAAGCGAAGCAAGCCATAAAACTTGCCTTCAGAACCCAGCTCGCTGAACTGGGCATGTCGCTGGTGGAAGTCTTATCCCCCTGCCCGGTGAACTGGAAGGTGGAGCCGGTAAAGGCGCTGGATTGGCTGGCCGAGCATTTGATACCCCATTATCCTCCGGGTGAGTATAAAATTACCGAAGCTGTGGCCGCCCTCAAGAAGGAGACCGGCCATGCATGAAGAAATCGCCATAGGTGGCTTTGGCGGGCAGGGGGTGCTGTTCATCGGTCGTCTTCTGGCCGAGGCCGCTTTCCAGGAGGGACACGAAGTGGTATTTATGCCATCGTACGGGGCCGAGAAGAGGGGAGGTACCGTCTGGTGCAACGTCACCATTTCTGACGAGAAGATAGGTGCTTTGTTCATCACCAGGCCTACTGTTGCCATTGCCATGAACGCAACCTCACTGGCCAAATTAGAACCCGCCATGAAGCCGGGGGGCCTGCTGGTTATCAATCAGTCACTGATTCCGACAAAGACAACTCGGGAGGATATCAGCGCCGTCTACGTGCCAACTGGCGATTTAGCCGCGGAACTGGGAGATAGTTCCGCCGGCAATTTAGTTGCCCTGGGCGCCCTGCTGGCCAGCCGCCCGGTGGTACCACTGTCCGGTGTTATAACGGTGATGGACAGTATGCTGACCAATCATCGAGAGCGCTCGGAGATGAACCGGCGAGCTCTCAATGAAGGCTACCACTGGACTCAAAGAGACCGCGTATCTGTTCACCGGGTCGAGAGAAAAGGATAACCATGTTTAGTGATAAGACGCTGGATGAGGCGCGCCGGGGGATGGAGA
>JBARQF010000149.1:0-7815 GCA_049643605.1 Dehalococcoidales bacterium | reverse complement strand
GTCGATGATTACCGGTGAAAGCATACCGGTGGAGAAGAAGGCGGGCGATGAGGTTATCGGGGCAACGATAAATAAAACAGGCAGCTTTCAGTTTGAGGCGACCAAGGTGGGCAAGGATACCACGCTGGCACAGATAATTCGTCTCGTCGAGGAAGCGCAGGGAAACAAACCGCCAATACAGCGTCTCGCCGACATCATCGCCAGCTATTTCGTGCCGGCGGTTATCGGCATTGCGCTGGTGACTTTTGCAATCTGGTATTTTGCGGGGCCGGCACCCGCCTTTACTTTTGCGCTGCTTAACTTCATTGCCGTATTGATTATTGCCTGCCCCTGCGCTCTGGGACTGGCAACGCCCACGGCCATCATGGTCGGAACCGGAAAAGGCGCGGAGAACGGGATTCTCATTCGGAGTGCTGAGGCACTGGAGAGAGCGCACCGGATAAATACTGTCCTCCTGGATAAGACCGGTACGCTGACACAGGGAAAACCACTGGTGACCGATATCATCACCGCTCCCTCTCATTCTGAAAAAGACGTGCTGCGGTTGGCAGCGTCAGTAGAACGCCATTCCGAACACCCTCTTGCCGAGGCTGTGGTTCAGGCGGCTTCAGATAAGAAACTAAGGCTCCAATCGGCAACTGGTTTCAAGGCTACTCCTGGAAAAGGCGTGGAGGCTTCGGTTGATGGCAAAAAGGTTATTCTTGGCAACCTGGCGCTGATGAAAAATAAGAAACTGGCCCTGAACGGACTTGAGAAAGAAGCCGGTCGACTCTGGGAGCAGGGCAAGACGGTGATGTTCCTTGGCATCGGCCGCGAGGTGATTGGAATCGTGGCGCTGGCTGATACACTGAAGGCTGGCGCAAGAGAGGCGGTTGGAGCCCTACACAGGATGGGGATTGAGGTGGCTATGCTCACCGGTGATAACTCGCGCACTGCCGAAGCTATTGCCGGAGAAGCAGGTATCGACCGCATAATCGCCGAGGTTCTTCCGGAGCACAAGGCTCAAGAAGTAAAGAAACTTCAGGGCGAAGGCAAGGTGGTGGCTATGGTCGGTGACGGCATAAACGACGCCCCGGCCCTGGCGCAGGCGGATATCGGCATCGCCATCGGTACGGGCACTGATGTCGCTATTGAAACCGGAGACATTACACTGATAAGCGGCGATTTATCCGGCATTGTGAATGCCATAAACCTGAGCAAACGTACCCTGAGAACGATAAAACAGAACCTCTTCTGGGCTTTCGCCTACAATACCGCTCTCATACCGGTAGCTGCCGGTGTGCTTTTCATTGCATTCGGCCGCACCGGCGTGCCATCGGGGCTGCATTTCATTCTGGGCGATTACGGGTTCCTGAATCCAATACTGGCGGCGGCGGCCATGGCGACCAGTTCGCTGACCGTAGTTTTTAACTCGCTGCGCCTGAGAAGATTTAAACCATCCAGATTAACTGAGATGGGCAAGGGAGGCGATCAAATGGCTATTGACCCGGTCTGCAAGATGGAAGTGAAAGAAAACGAGGCGGCGGCAACATCGGAGTATAAAGAGAAGAAATATTACTTCTGCAACATTGCCTGCAAAAAGGCGTTTGACCAGGACCCGGAGAAATACCTGGCTGGAGAGAAGAAATAGACCTGCTGACATGCCGGCTTCGATGGATTATAATGCCTTTGTGACCTATGGCATTTACTGGTAGGCTGTTCAGAAACCGTAACTTCATCCTGGTTCTGGCCATTGTGCTCGGGCTGGTTATCGGTGAGCCGATTGCCACCAAAACAGAGCCGCTGGTGCTGCCGTTGCTGGCGCTGGTGATGACTCTCTCCGCCGCCAACGTCACGTCGCGGGAGTTCACCTCATTGAAAACAATGCCCCGGACGATTCTCCTCTCCCTCTTTTTAAATTACGTTGTGCTGGGGGGAACCATCCTGCTACTGGCCTGGTGGCTTATCGATGATAGAGACCTTTGGGCGGGATTCGTGGTTCTGGCCACCGTACCTCCGGCAGTGGCAGTGGTGCCGTTCAGCTACGTACTGGGTGGAAATACGCTCTTTTCGCTGCTCGGTATGACCGGCGCCTATCTGGCAGCGCTCGTCATCATGCCCGCGGTAATGGCGCTGTTTCTCGGCACGGGCTTTTTCGACCCCGTAAAACTGCTCATCACCCTTGGGGAGTTGATTCTGATACCGATTGTCCTCTCCAGAGTTCTGCTTTATACCGGGCTGATGAAACGCATCAGCCCCTGGCGCGGCACCATCGTGAACTGGAGCTTTTTCATCGCTCTTTTCACCATCGTGGGATTGAACAGGCAGGCCTTCTTCGGAGAGTTCGATACCCTCATCAGAATTGTCATTATTGCCATCGCCGCCTCTTTCGCGCTCGGCTATATCATCGAGCTCGTTACCAGGGCATTTCATGTGAACCGTGAGTCGAGCATCAGCATGGTACTTCTGGGTAGCCTGAAGAACTACGGGCTGGCCAGCGGCATTCTGCTCACGCTTTTCGGGGAAAGAGCCGCGATTCCGGCATCGGTCTGCACCGTCTTCGGTATTCTGCACCTTGTGTGGCTGGGGTTCCGCTACCGGAAAAAGGCCTAGCTATTTTACCAGCCTTTGCAGGTAACGGTGCGCCTGAAGAGCCGCCTTGGCGCCCTCGCCGGCAGCAACGATAATCTGTTTTTCCGGCACATCGGTGACGTCACCGGCGGCATAAAGCCCGGGCACTGATGTCTCGTTGCGCGGCGTAACCGGAACTTCACCCCACTGATTAAGTCTGACCAGTTTTTTCACCGCATCGGAATTGGGCACCAGCCCGATTTCTATGAAAACTCCACCCACTTCCAGTTCTTTTTCCTCGCCGCTCTTTGCCTCTCTGATACGAATGCCAGCAACGAGTTCCTGCCCTTTTATCTCTTTAGTCTCGTGCTCAAGAAACACCGTCAGTTTTTTAGCACCTTTGAGCTGGCTGGACAAAACCTGGTCGCCGGTGAGGGGAGTCAGGGAGATAAGGTTGACATGCTCGGCAATTTTAAGCAGGTCAAGGACGGCTTCGAGCGCCGAATTGCCGCCCCCCACCACGGCCACTTTCTGGCCGGCGAATATTGGACCGTCACATATGGCACAGTAGGTCACGCCTCTGCCGGTGAGTTCCGTTTCACCGGGGACATTCAGTTTCCTCGGTATTTTACCGGTGGCGATAACAGCGGTCTTGCTCCGGTATTTATCGCCGACTTCAGTGATGGCCTCAAACCCACCTGAAACCTTCTTTAGCTGCCTGACTTTGTCGCCTATTTTCTGGTCGATGGGAAACTGGCCAACCTGCGTTTGGAATTTATTTATCAGCTCTGGCCCCTCTATGAACTGATAGCCCAGATAGTTTTCAATACCCCACGTGGTGTTAATCTGTCCACCGATATCACCGCTAATGAGCAGGGTTTTCAGTTGTTTCCGCGCTGCATAGACACTTGCCGCCAGCCCGGCCGGGCCTCCGCCGATTATCATTAAATCGTACATGGTTGCCTCTCTGTCCTTTTAGCTTGTCTATCACGGCTGAGGATTACGCAAGCAGGCTATCCAGTTTTGCCTGGTTGAAGCCAACAACCACATCATCACCAATAACGATTACCGGCACACCCATTTGCTTTGATTTATCAATCATTTCCTTGGCCTTTTCCCGGTCCTCAGCCACGTTATAATCGCTGAAAGCGACTCCCTTCTGGGTTAAATAGTCTTTGACCCGTTTGCAGTACGGGCAGGTGGGTGTTGAATACACGATTACTTTTTTATCCGCCATTTTCTCCCTCCTCCATTATAAATATTTTCAATACCACACTGTATTATTTTTAGTGCGTTTATTATATCATAAACATTGGACGTTTAATTGTCTGTGATAAAGGTCATATGCGCATCGCCGGGAAGTAGTATAAATTTGATGTAACTCTGACACGAAACATTAAGCTCACCTAGGGGGCATAAAACCATGACAACCGAACAAAACACAACGCTGGAAGGCTTGAAAACAGCAATTCAGATGGAAATAGATGGCAAGCAATTTTACCTCCAGGCAAGCCAGAAAAGCGGCAACGAGGCCGGCAAAAAATTGTTGACGGAGCTTGCGGCCGAGGAAGATGTTCACCGCCAGAAGTTTGAGGAAATATTCGAGTCCATACGGGACAAAAATGCCTGGCCTGAAGCAGGTTTCAAATCAGACGGGGGCAGTCATCTTCGAACCCTCTTCTCCAGAGCCATCGGGCAGGCTGACAAGTCCTTCAAGGCACCGGATAGCGAGTTGGAAGCTGTCCAGACTGCGGTGGGTATGGAAGGCAAGACCTATGATTTTTATATAAGCCAGAGCCTGTCCACCCCTTATCCAGCCGCGCGTGAATTTTATGAGGCCCTGGCGGCGCAGGAAAGAGAGCACCAGCTTATCCTGCTTGATTACCAGGAGTTTCTGAAAAACCCGGCCGGCTGGTTTGTCGGGAAAGAGCACCCCACCCTGGACGGTGGCTAAAATAGAGACAAACGAGGCAAATAACTATGCCTGACTATTATCAGGAGGACGGCTATGGACAAAACCAAAATCATTGAGCTGCTGAACAAAGACCTTCAGGACGAACATGGCGCCATCATTCAGTACCTGAATCACGCCTACGGTATAGGTGAGGGCGAAATGGCCTGTGAGATTGAGGCCAATGCCCGCGATGAGATGCGCCATTTCGACTGGCTGGCGGAGACTATCGTTGAACTTGGTGGTGCTCCCAGCCTGGGGAGAGGCACCATGCGAATGGGGGGCGCGCAGGTTTCCGAATGGATGCAGAACAACGTGATGCTGGAAGACGGGGCTATAAAGCAATATAAAGAGCATATCGGCCTCATTGACGACCCCAAGATAAAACGCCTGCTGCAGCGCATTCTTTCCGATGAAGAAGCCCATCGCGGCAGCTTTGCTCACTTCGTGGAAAAGGCAAAACGCGAAGGGGCCGAGGATATCCGGGGCAACAAGCAGGATAAGACAGCCAGCATGCTGAACTGGGGCATCGAGCACGAATACACGGTCATCCTCCAGTACCTTCTGCATTCCTACCTGAGCAAAAGCGATGAAGCGCAGGAACAACTTGCCGACCAGGCAATCAACGAAATGCAGCACCTTGGCTGGCTGGCAGAGGAATTGGCCAGCAGTGGCGGCAATCCCAAACTCGAGCATATTGCGGTAGATAAATCAACCAACCCGGCCGATATGCTCAAGGCTGATATAAAAATCGAAAAAGAAGTGGCCGAGGCATATGATAAGGCAGGGAAAGAAACCGATGATGCCGGCCTGAAGAAACTCCTTTTCCGCATCCGGGATAACGAACTCTACCATATCGACGTCTTCAACGACCTGCTGGAGGAAGAGAAAGGAAAATAGATAATTAACTCACCTTTTCCCTAAAAGGAGACCGCAAGAATGCCTGATGAACTGAGCGAGGTGCTGGACAGCGCCATCTATAAGGAGATTGCCTCGCAGGCCGTGTATGAGGCTGCGCAGCAGAAGACTGAAGACTCTGGAGCTAAAGAACTGCTGAAAGAGCTTGCCGGACAGGAAGCCAAACACGCCGAAAAATTAAAGGTACTGAAAGAAAAAAGCCCGGCAAAACAGCAGTGGCACCAGGAGAAAATAACCGACCTCGGAATCAGCGATTATCTGACCGGCGGTGAGACTCTCGAAGGCGCTGGCTTGCAGGAAACCTTGATTTTTGCCATGAAACGTGAAGAGGAGTCGGTGGACTTCTATCGCAAAATGACGGGTATGATGCGGGAAGAGGAAGCCAAAGAACTCTGTGCCAACCTGGCAAACGAAGAACTCGGGCACAAAAAGCGCCTGGAAACCCTTTACGACCGGTTGTTCTACTAGGACAAGTAAGACAGCCGCTGAAAGAAAGGCGCGCCGGCATATACTTCGGGGACAGAACTCTTGATACTCTCATAGGCGGGGCGAAGGCCGCACGGTCCTGTAAATCAAGCGCGTTCGGGATTACGTGGAATAAGGAGGTATGACCAGATGGCAAACAGGGTTACTATCGGTTTGTTGATTATTCTGCTCGTTCTCGCCGGTGGATTCGGCTATTACGCTTACACATCTCACCAGCAGATAGATCTGATGAGAGGGGAACTGAACGAGTTCCAGAGCGAATATGCCGCACGGGCAGAGGCGTCACATGAAGAGCTTCTATCACTGAAGAATGAACTGCAAACCGAACTGGCCAGTCTGGGAGCTGAAATAGGTAAAAGCATTGCCCACACGGCCGACCTTGAATCTAAAGTTGGTGCCAATCTGGACATGATTGACTCTCTGGAGAATGAGGTGGGCGCTAATGCAGCCAGTATTGGCACCATGAAACAGGAACTGGCTGAAACGATCGGGCCTGCGGGGTCGTTTATGAACGCTCCTGATATATACCGCGAAGCCAGCCGGGCCGTCGTCAGAATCAGTAATGGGCAGAGGACGGTCGGTTCCGGCTTTGTCTATAGCCCTGAAGGGCATATCCTTACGGCGCACCACGTTACCTATCAGCTGGATGAAATATACGCTGTTTTTCCTGATGGCAGGGTATTTCAAGCCAGCGTTGTTGGTTCCTGCGCGTTCAGCGACGTGGCGGTTCTGGAACTCGACAGCGTGTCCGTTTTCGAGCCTCCCAAAATATCTGATTCCAGCGCTATAGAGATTGGTGACCCTGTTGCTGCCATCGGTAGCCCCTTCGACCTCGCGGAGTCGCTGAACACCGGCGTGGTCAGCCAGGTGCATCGCTTTGCTGATATAGAATACAACGACCAGATGCGCTGGGTATCAAATCTTATTCAGTTCGATGCTGCCGTCAATTTCGGTAATTCCGGGGGACCGCTGTTTGACTCCGATGGAGGTGTCATCGGGCTGGTCATTGCCCGCGTCGAGCCTGTAGAAGGCGACGGCATTTACTACGCTGTTTCCTCGAACAAGCTAAAGCGCGTCGCCGACTCTATTATCGCCAATGGCTATTTTGATTACCCGTGGCTGGGGGTTGATATTTCTGATTTAACGCCGCAACAGGTGCAGGATATGGGCCTGGAATCAATCAATGGAGTACTGGTCAACCGGGTGGTAACCGATAGTCCGGCGGATACGGCTGGAGTTCAGGTCGATGATATCATCATCGCCATCGACGGTACAGAGACTGAAAACCTGGCGATGCTGACGTCCTACTTGGGCGAGTATACAATTCCCGGAGAACCTGCGACACTCACGGTCATCAGGGGCACAGACACGGTAGATTTACCGCTGGAAGTCGGGCAGCGAAGCTAATCAAACTCCTTTTTCAGCGCCCGGAATACGTCCTGCGGCCTTTCAATCGGATAATCAACGTTGACTGTTATAAGCAGGGCGTTTTCATGATGGTCGCCCTTTAGTTCTCCCCACTCGGTCTTTTTCGGAAGGGTTTGAACGCGAGCTTCCCCGAAGGAGCACATGCCATGGTCCGATATCAGGATAAGTTTGTTCTGTTTGTCTTTCAGGAAGCCGGTATCAAAGAGAACTTCTTTCATTTTGGCATCCAGTTTTTTATACCAGTCCAGAACGAGGTCTTCGCCCCAGTGAAAATGCTGGATACGGTCGAGAAGTGTGTAAACCGCAATGAGCACGTCAGGTTTTTCGGCAAGCAATGCTTTGATTTTCTCGCTAACTCTCTCCAGTTCCTCCCGCCATTCCTTTTCGTTAATTGGCATACCGAACCCAACCGGTCGGAAGTCGACGTTATAAGAATAAGAAGGGGCAACAAAAGGAACGTTGACTACCTTAATGTTTATACC
>JBARQF010000148.1:0-5872 GCA_049643605.1 Dehalococcoidales bacterium | reverse complement strand
CACTACGAAACGTTGCAGAGAATGATGCAGGCCATGAACGGCACAGACTGCACTCCAATCGTTAGAGTCCAAGAAAACAATACCACGGACATAAAACGTCTGCTTGATATCGGTGCTCACGGGATCGTCGTCCCCATGGTGAATAGTAGAGAGGATGCTGAAAGAGCTGTCATGGCATGCAGATACCCGCCCCAAGGCATCAGGGGCTATGGTCCCAGACGATATTCCCTCATCGATCCCAACTATTTAAAAACGGCCAATGACGAAATCATGGTTATCGCCATCATAGAGACGGGAAAGGCTATCGATAACGTTGAAGATATCCTTGCAGTGGATGGCATTGACGCGAGTCTTGTGGGGCATTTTGACCTGTCCTTCGATATGGGACTGCCTATTCCGCCGGTTTTGCCCCCTGGTCAAGACAACCCGCGCCTTGCTAAGGCGCTTGAAAAAGTAATACAGGCGTCTCGCAAAACAGGCAAGCCAGTTGGTCTCGCCGTGAACCCAGCCAATATCGAATGGACACTAGAGCAAGGCTTCACCTTCAACATTGTCGCTTTCGTGGACAATCTCCTTTTTGAGGGGGCGTGCAACGCTCTAGACATCGCCCGGAGGGCAGGCGATAGAAAATAACGCTGCACGGGGTTTTAGTTATTTATCTTGCTATCCTTTAAAGGAGTGGAGAATGGTCTTAACAATTGTCTGTTTTGTTACCTCATTGCACAATCTAGCGTTTTGTTGCATGCCACAGCACTTGCATGTGACAAAATTGCAAATTGTGTGATTTCTGTATTAGGCTTTAAGAGTGTAAAAGGTCAAGCCGACCTGGAAAAGCGGCTAGATTTGGAAATAAAGGTCGTTGACATGGAAATCGGGCAAAACGCCTATCTAATCCTGTCCGAAGAACAACCTATCCTAGTAGCTCCAATTTAACACGTGGTACAAGTATCGGAGGAATGTCACCGAACCAAACTCTCTCGCTATTGCTGACTATATACACTGCTTGGGCACCTCAATTTACCAAATGGGGGCGGCAATAGTACATTAATAAATAATAAAAGAAAAGGAGGCCGCATCATGAAAAACTACGTTAATAAGACTGAGGTCTGTGGTTCGAGACCACAATGGCCCACTTTCTTTTAACCCCCTATACCCTCCTCATTTTTAAACTACATCACGTCTCCCGGGATATATTCATCGTTTAAACGCGGATAGCGGAATGGTTAGGTTGACCATCGATGCCCACTTATTGACATCCCACCAAATAGGAATATAATTTAGTCACTCGTACATACAATATTCAGATGAAGAAAGGAGATCCGTATGAAAAAAGATATCCCTTTCCCTGAGATACCCCGTGAGGAATACGATCTGAGACTAAATAATATCCAGAAAAAGATGAAAGAAACGGGTATCGATGCGCTGTTACTCTTTGCCAAAGAAGACTTAACTTACTTCACAGGTTTTCGAAAAACCTGGTATTTCCCCGGGCTTCACGGCGCAATTGTCCCTCAAAAAGGAAGCCCTATGTTAATTCTGCCACAGATTTGTCATGTGCTGGCAATGCATATGAGTTGGGTTGAAGACGAGAATATACTGCCCTGGGGAGGAGCTGACCACTGGCATTTACCCCAAGAACCTACGGGGATTTTTATCAATAAATTAAAAGAGTTGGGACTGGAAAAGGGAGTAATCGGAACGGAAGAAGGCGGTCCAGCCTATATCTATATGGAAACCAGTTTTTCCGAATTTGAAAAGATCAAGAAAGGCCTTCCAAAAGCAACTTTCACCAATAGCACAGAGCTTATCTGGTCTTCACGGTCCATCAAAACCGATTGGGAGACCGGCGTCATGCGGGAGGTCTGCAAGATCACAGTGAACGGGATCCAGGAAGCCGTGAAAAAGATAAAGATCGGTATGACAGAGCGCGAACTACTCTACAACCTGGAGAAGAGTTTTATAGACCAGGGTGCCTATGATACGCCAATGCATGGAGAGATGATGTTTCGGGGTGGTGCCAGGCATTACAGCATGTCCACCGGACGACCCTCAGATAAGAAACTGGAGGCAGGGAGACAGCTCTATTTCGATGGAGGAGCAAGCCTGAAAGGGTATCGGGTCGATATGCAGAGAATGGTGTGGTTGGGAGAACAGAGCGAGCTTGAAAAACGCCTCTTTTACATTGCAGAAGAAGGACAAAAAGCAGCCGAAAAAGCGATCAAACCAGGAGCGAAAATATCAGATATTCATGCGGCAGCCATGACCGTCATTAAAGATGTTCCGAATGATCTGAAGGCCCAGGGGGTGGAATGTCTTTATTCCAACCTATTCATGGGACATTCGATCGGTCTCGGTTTCCACGAACCTCCCTGGATTACGGCAACGGACCATCGAATTTT
The DNA here is from genome assembly GCA_049643605.1 of Dehalococcoidales bacterium. GTDB lineage: Bacteria > Chloroflexota > Dehalococcoidia > Dehalococcoidales > RBG-16-60-22 > E44-bin89. The sequence continues at coordinate 3,473 of JBARQF010000148.1, read as the reverse complement.
AGAACCTGGGATGATCTTTACGATTGAAATTCCTGCCCTGGATATACCCAAATTCAGGGAATTAGGGAATTACCCTGAGGATGTCTATTTAGTCACAAGGGATGGCTATGAAAATTTAACCGATGCGATTTCTCGAGAACCCTGGCTCGTGAAATAGGGGTCATAATATTACCACACCAGTCGATTTAAAAATACCGGTGCTTTAGGAGGGCAGGTGAAATGAGGAAAATCGCCATATTATTGTCTCTGATTGTCGTGCTTTTAAGTGTGCCTTCTTGCGCTCAAGGCGTGCCGCAGCCGGAGTACGATAGGGTGAGCGGTGAACTACAGACAATCCAGAGCCAGCTTGCTTCACTGCAGGACAAACTGGCTGAAGCTGAGTTACTGCAAGCTGAGAACGACGAGCTAAATAAACAATTTGATGCGGCAAAGAGCGAACTCGAGGCAATGGAAGCCAAGTATGACGAACTTAGCGCCGAATACGATAATTTAAATGAGACTGTCAGCGGTGATTTTGAGGCAATACAGGCCGAGTATGAAGATTTGAGTGCGGAATATGAAGAGTTGAATAAGCAATTCGAGGAATTGAGTGAACAGCTTGGCGCCGTAACAGAAGGAACAGCGGAAATCAGTAAGGAAGACGTAGAGCAGGCAGTGTTCAATCTGGTAAACCAGGAAAGGGCAACTAGCGGATTAGAAGAACTGACGTGGGGTGAGAACCTGTACAAGTGGGCATCGACCAATAGTCGCAATATGTCAACGAACAAGCGACTTGAATACTCTGAATATGTCGGCTGGCAGGATGTTTACCGGGCCACAGGCTACAGCACCGCAGATGAAATAGCCAGCGCGGCACTTGTAATCTGGAAAGAGACACAACAATATGAACGGAATTTCCTTAACACGGGGGCTGACTATGGCGCGGTAGGAGTATATAAATCAGGAGAAATTTTCTATATTACCTTTATGGCCGACTATTTTAATTAACGGAGAGTTTATTATACGCAAATGCAGCTGCCAGGACTAACAGAAGAAAGGTTTTAAAATGGAAATAATCCCACCCATCATCTCGGCAATAATATGAGGTTCCGGTTACTACGCTGTAAGTGTAATCATAAACGCCAAGATTAAACCGCTTAATATGCATCGGCAGGCAGTACTAGCCGTTGTTATGGCGGCTATAATGTTCACTGCCGTGTTCCTCATTATGAATTTTGTTTTGAATTAGTGAGCAGCATCCAGTATTTGCCTCAAGTGTGCTAGAATGTGAACATGGGCGGCGATATTTCCAGTGAATCTCCTGCACACTCCAGCAAGTCGCCATCCTCAAGCCTGATACCGCCTTTCTCCCGACGTTCCGCTCTCTTCTTCTGCATCGCCAATTTCCTGTTCTGGGCTGGTCTCTATCTTTACGTTCCCATCCTGCCGGTACATGTACAATCATCAGGTGCCAGCTTATATTTAGTAGGGACAGTGGTCGCGGCATATGCCATACCCCAGGTGTTACTGCGCATCCCCATTGGCATCTGGTCGGATAGTCTGGGTCGCCACAAACCACTGGTGGCAATCGGTATCGTCGTCGCTTCACTGGGCGCACTTGGGTTGGGCCTATCAGCCAACCCCGGGCTGATGTTCTTATCCCGTATGACCACGGGCATCGGCGCTGCCGCGTGGGTGGTATTTGCCATTTATTTCACCTCTTACTACCCGCCAGAGGATTCCGGGAAGGCAATGGGACTAATCAATTTTGTCCAGGGTGGCGCCTTAGTAGCAGCTACGGCCGGGGGTGGCGCCATAGCTGACGTGCTGGGTTCGCAACCGACTTTTTTTATTGCCGCTCTGCTGGGAGCTTCGGCGCTCTTCGCTTTGCTGTTCTCAAAAGAACACATCCCATCTAAAGCTAAACCCGTTTCATGGAAAGATTTCTCAGCAATAGCCACCCGCCCGGTACTCATCACGGTTTCCATCATGGGAATCCTGTTCCAGTTCTCAATATACGCCGGGTTGTTCGGTTTTGTGCCTGTATATGCCGCGCAAATCGGCGCGTCTCATACTGATTTAGGGCTTATCACTACGATAAACCTGGGGTGTTCCTCCGCAGGGTCTCTGGTGTCAATCTGGCTCAGTGACAGGCTGGGCTATCGTGCTACCATAATCTGGAGCGCATTGCTGATTAGTGGCAGCCTCTTTGCCATTCCATTTATCCTGCAGGTTCCCGCATTGATGGCATTGCAGGTCAGCTACGGACTCGGACGAGGAATACTGATGACTATACTGATGACCCTAAGCATTCGTGATGTACCCCACGAGCACCGAGCAACCGCCATGGGGGTCTTTCAGGCGGTATACGCCATCGGGATGCTAGCCGGCCCACTTGTCTCCGGATTCCTGGGTGACAGGCTGGGTTTATCCAGCGTGTTTTCCCTGGCGGCCTCGATCAGTTTATTAGTTGCCGTCCTGGCTTTTCTACCGGTATTCTCCAGGCGCAGGTCCGTGCTTCCAAATTCATAAATGCCCAACGCCCTTAAACCTTTCACGGTGTTATTATGCCTGCCTTCGTTCAATCAGATTTGACCACGCGAAAGACAGCCGTCGCGCATCAAATGTGTACTGGACAAAGGAATTATATTATGATAACGTTTGCTTTACGGTCGTATTTCAGGATTGAAAAGTTCACTTATAAACATGAGGAGGAACCGAACAATGAAAATAACTGACCTCAAGACATATGTGGTGGGCAACCCACCACCCCATCACGGCGGACGCAACTGGGTATTCCTGAAAATCACCACAAATGACGGAATACCGGGTTTTGGTGAGGCCTACGGCGTACCCTTCGACCCAAACGCAGTAGTGCGATTGATTGAGGATATGGGCGAGCGATATGTTATCGGGGCTGACCCATTCAAGACGGAAAGGCTCTGGCGAATACTCTACGGCAGCGGTTTCGGCCAGCACCCGGACCTGGTAAAGATGGGCGTTATCAGCGCCTTTGAAATGGCGTGCTGGGATATCGTCGGCAAGGCACTGAACCAGCCAATCTACAACCTGCTTGGGGGCCAGTACCACGAGAAACTCCGGTCCTATACCTACCTTTATCCGGCACCGGGAGAATCTTCACAGAGCAACCTGAGCGTGCATTGTGACCCGGAAAACGCGGCAAAAAGGGCCGCCGATTATGTCAAACAGGGCTTTACCGCGGTGAAGTTCGACCCCATTCTCGACCTTATGTCGCCCTTTGACCCGAGGGAACTGTCCTTAACCGCACTTGACACCGCAGAAGCTGTCACCAGAAGCGTGCGTGAAGCCGTTGGGAGCAAATGCGACCTGCTTATTGGAACCCATGGTCAGACGAACACACACAGCGCTATCAGGCTCGCCAAGAGGCTCGAAAAATATGACCCGCTATGGTTTGAGGAGCCGGTACCCCCGGAGAATGTAGACGAGATGGCCAGAGTTGCCCGGTTTACCAG
>JBARQF010000147.1:0-6822 GCA_049643605.1 Dehalococcoidales bacterium | reverse complement strand
CCTCTCCCTCCGTATCCAGTACATAGGCGATATCGGGGCTTTCCACCGCCAGGTCCTGTACGCTGAGCAGGCAGATACCTGCCGACCACTCCCTTTCTCCTCCATCAGGGCTTTGGTAAATGTTGTGACCTCCTTTTTCGGCAAGGTAAACAACATCAGGCTCATCGGGAGCAAGCCTTATAATATAGTCCGCCGTATCCCTCTGGCTGAGCACACGCTGCCACGACGGCGTACCGCGCCAGAGACTGAGGTCACCGCCGTCATCACTTACCAGGTAAATGGTTTTGCTATCCTCGGAGACGGCAACATCGCGCAGGTTGCTTAACCTGGTATCAATCAGGCTGACGTCATTAAAAGCCAGGCCGTTATTATTGGAGATGGCAAAGGCACTCTCGTCACCGGAAGTTCCCGCCACCACCGTGTCTCCCGCCCAGTCAATGACAACCCTGCCTTCTCCTCCCGGCCTTTTCATCGCGTAATTTGGCTTTAAAGTGGGCTTCTGAGCCAGGGGATTGGTGCTGCGATAGACCGTATTATCATCATAAGCGGCCGCGACCAGGACATTACCATCAAAGGCAATACTGTGTATGTTAACCCCGGTTAACAGCGGTTCGCAGGCTGCGTCTACGATGCGGTAGACCCCGCCGGCGGTATCATCGCCGTTCACCGTCAGGCCCAAAAATGCAAGGCGGTTGCCTTCTCTATCACCATCGTAGTCCGGGGACAGGGTTATTGACGCTGAAGCAAGCTGACCGGTTTTGTCATATCCGAGCATGTCCACCGGATAGTCGGCAAATCCAGCCTGTTCATTCCATGTTTGCGAGAAAAAGTGGAATATCTGGAGATTTACGCGCCTATCACCGGTTTCAGCAACGGCTACCAGCGTGCCGTCTTCCGAGAAATTCGGCGAAAAAGCCAGCGCTTTTACGGTCGTGAAACTGACCAGACCCGGCAGAAAACTGGTCTCCTGCCACCCTGGCTTCCCCGCCTCGATTTCACAGTACCAGACATTGCCCACCCCACCAATCTCCTCTCCGGCAACCGCCAGATAATGCGTCCCATCAGCTGCCCGGGAAATGGCAATGTCATAAATTCTGCTGGCGATGTCGCCGCGTTCTCCCTGTACTGTGCCCGTGGAATGCCAGGTCGTACCGCCGTCGGTGGTGAAATAAACCGAAGGGACTATTTTCCTGGCCACCGCCGCCACACCGGCATCATCAGGCGCCACCGCCACGAAATCGGCGCTAATGGGAACATTCTGCGCCTCCCAGCTTAACCCGGTATCATTTGACTTGAATACGCTTTTTCCCGCTATGCTGTTGCCAGGAACAGCGTATATAGTGGAGCCATCGGAGGCGACCGCCAGGTCACGGATATCAATGCCCATCGGCCCCAGCTGGTAACCTTCTATGTCAGGAAGGGATACGGCCGACCATGATGGCGTTGCCGCCGAGGCCGGTTGAGCCAATGACAACAGGCTGGCCGCCAGTAAGACGACCAGCCCGGCAATTCTTAGAATCTTAAATCCCATCGCCCCAACGACCACCTGAATTACACCAATAATACGTTTGGATTACTCTACCGTCGAATTTGCAGCATCTCACGCGCCTCGTCCGGCGTAGCAATCTCCAGGCTCAGTTCGCGGGCAATGCGCGCCGTCCTCGCCACCAGTTCGGCGTTGTTCCTGGCCAGCTGACCCGGTGCGTAGTAAACATTGTCTTCCATGCCAACCCGCGGGTTCCCCCCGAGCAGCATGGCCATTGTGGTCAGCGGCAGCTCGGCTTCGCCACCGATAGCGACATTGAAAACAGCCCCCTCGGGCAGGCGTTCCACCAGCGCCACGAGGTTTTGCCAGGTGCCCCTGAGCGTTCCCTGCGCCGGCAAATTCAGGCCAATATCCAGAACGTAGGGCCTGTCCACCAGTCCCTTGCTTATCAGGTTTTCCGCCTCCTCAAGGCAGGTGAAGTTAAGGATGGCAATCGCCGGTTTTACACCCAGTTCCTGGGCGCGCCGGGCGCTTTCCTCTATCTCCGACCTTTTATAAATAAACGGCGTCTCCACACCCTTGACCGGCATTACCATCATAAACGTATTGAGCGAGGCCATCTCCGGTTTCAGCAACATAGGAGCGATACGCTCCTCATTGGGGAGCGTAGGGCCGCCACCTGTGCTTAACTCCACAATTAAATCGCTGGAACTCTTAATGCCTTCGTGAATCTTCCGGAATATATCCAGAGACATACTATTGTTGCCGGATTTATCGCGGGCGTGGACATGTACGATAGCCGCCCCGGCATCACGGCACTGCAATGCCTGTTCGATAATCTCCTCTGGTTGTTCGGGTAAATTGGGATTGGCCTCCTTACCATGCCCGGCTCCGGTCAATGCTGCGGTAATTATGATTTTCTGCATGTCTGAATGCGGGTTCCCTTTCTAGCTACGAACGATAGGCAATACCTTCAATCTCAACCACCATCTCGGGCCTGGCCAGCGCGGCAATGATAAGCGTCGAACGTGCTGGCAGGTCCTTGGTGAAATATGTCTTATACACTTCATTCATGCTGGAGAAATCCTCGGCTCTGGTCAGAAACACAGTTGTCTTGACCACGTCGTCCATCGAGGCGCCAGCCGCCTCCAGGACTCCCTTCATATTATCCAGCGTCCGCCTGGTCTGGGCCTCAACTCCCTCCAGTTTATTACCCTGACTATCGACATGACCGACCTGGCCGGAGACGAAAATATAGTCTCCCGCTTTGATTGCCGGTGAATAAGGAACACCGGGAAGTGCTGTGGGTACCGTGATAACCTGCTTGGCCATAACATGCCTCCTAAGAAAATTTATCGATTATATCTTCTGGCCGATACGAAATCCCTCGCTGATGGCGTCACGGATAGTCCGCGGCTCAACACAGTCGCCAATGCTGTAGACTTCAGAGATTTTACCTTTAACAGCTTCATAGAGCGCGGTATCCGGCACAGCCCCCGCGGCGAGCACTACGGTGTCCGCTTCTATCGTCCTTTCTTCACCGTCCTTGGTGGTTATATTAACGCCCTCAGGGCCGACACTATTGTACCTGACCTCACGGAGCAGGGTAACGCCCTTATCCAGAAGCCGGCTGAGGAAGAAAGCCCGGTTGCTGGGCCCGACACTCGTCGCCATCTCGGGGCCGCGGCGCATCACGGTAACCTTTTTGCCGCGGTCTGCCAGAAATTCTGCCGTTTCACACCCCACCAGCTCGCCGCCAATTATGGCCACCCTGTCGCCAACTTTGGCCTTCCCCTCCAAAACATCTCCCGCCTCGACGACCCGGGTTTTATCCAGCCCGGGGATATCGGGGGTGAAAGTCCTGACGCCGGTGGCCACTACAACCACATCCGGGCTGGATTCAGCCACGGCGGCCGCGGTGGCCTCTTTGCCAGTCTGAACCTTGACGCCAATTTTTTGCAGTTGCGTTTCCAGATATTTGGCCATCGGTGCGATTCTATCCTTGTACGGAGGTATCGCCGCCTGTACCAGCTGCCCTCCAAGACGTGACTCTCTTTCCCACAGCGTTACCTTGTGGCCCCGCAGGGCAGCTACCCTCGCCGCTTCCATGCCCGCCGGGCCACCGCCAATGACGAGGACGTTCTTTGGCTTCGCCGCCGACACAATCTCGCTTTCCTTCTCACGTCCCAGAGTGGCGTTTACGGAGCAGCGTATGCCAGCTACGTCCGGATTGCGGATGTCATCGCGGCAGCCGTTACAAATTATGCAGGGGTTTATATCATCCGTCTTGCCCGAAGCTACTTTATTGACCCATTCCGCATCCGCCAGCATCGCCTTGCCGACGGCGATAAGGTCCGCCTTGTCTTCTTTCAACATCCGTTCCCCGTCTTCGGGCGTTATCCTGCCAACGGCAATTATCGGGATTGAGACCGCTTTCTTTATCCCTTCGGCCAGTTCCTCAATAATCGCCGGGACAAAGGTAGACGTGGCGCGATTTGTCGGTGCCGCCGGTCCCCAGGCTGACACGTGGATTGCGGCCAGGCCAGCGTCCTCCGCCAGGCGTGCCGTTTTCTGAGCATCTTCCAGAGTTATCCCTGCAACGCCGTATTCCTTGCCGTCCATGCGACACCACACCGGATAGTCCTCACCCACGGCTTCTTTTACCGCGGCTATGACTTCCAGGAGAAAACGCGTCCGGTTGTTTACGTCTCCGCCATATTCGTCTTTCCGTTTATTTGAAGTCGGCGACAGGAACTGGTCAATTAGATAGCCGTGCGCAGCATGGAGCTCCACCCCATCGAACCCGATCTTCTTGGCCCTGAGCGCGGCTTCGGCGAAATAGGCTACCGTTTCGGCAATCTCCTCAACAGTCATTTCTCTGGGCGTTTCCCCAGCCAGGCCGGGCAACGGCGAGGGAGCAACCGGTTGCAACCCGCTTACGGTTGATTTTGCCTCCCGGCCGCCGTGGTGGAGCTGAACGGCAATCTTGGCTCCGTGCTTGTGTATGGCGCCAGCCAGCTCTTTCATTCCGGGAACAAATTTATCATCGCTGATGCCGAGCTGGTTAACAAAAGCATGCCCCTGTCGGTGAACATAGGTCGCCTCAACGATAATCAGCCCCGCGCCACCCCGGGCACGTGCCTCATAGTAGTTCCTGGTACGCTCGGTGACGAAGCCGTCATCAGAGGCGTATCTGGTGACCATCGGGGGCATGACAAACCGGTTTTTAAGCTCCATGCGTCCGATGCGGAACGATTCCCAAAGCTTTCCGTTCATAGTTGCCTCACCTCTTTTACCTGCTGGCAAAGGTATTATTCTATTTTGAAGGCAGCTGTGACGCCGCCCATTCAATACCCAGTTCCCCAAGCCTGCCGGGCGTCGGGACACCATTGGGCCAGCCCATCATCTCGTAGTAAGTCTCTTTGCCTTCCTCAAAAGCCCTGGGGTCAAGCGCCACCTTGAGCGGCCCGGAAGGCTGTGGAGCAAAGAAGCGCTCTGGCATGGTATCATCTTTGGCCGTGAAGCCCTCTCTCAGGTTGAAGACTCGCGCCATGTTTACCGCCCGCTCGCCAACCTTTAGCAGCTCGAAGAGCGAGGTATCCCAGCCGGTCACCGCCCTTACCAGCTGCGTTATCCGCTCAAAGCCAACGAAGCTCAGTGCCATGACAAAGTAACAGCAGACCGCGCAGTTGAGAAAGTGCATAAATTCAGAGTAATACTTGAGAAGTCGGATTTTGGCCGGTGACAGGTCATCGGCCGCCATCGGCTCCAGTATGCCAATCGGATATACCATCTCCAGCATCGGGCCTACATTCGTGTAGACCGTGTCGTGGATATTCTGGCAGTGGTCGGCGCCGGTCGGCGATATAGCATAGCCGACCCCGAGGCCCTGTTTCAGGCGTGGTTCATGCATGGGCAGTTCTTGCCCTTTGATATGCATGGCGTATTCCTCAGCGGCGGGCCCGATTTTCTTTGCCACCCGCGCCACACCCTCAGCCAGCGTGTCACCGAAGCCCTGGCGCAGCGCAATCTGCTCGACCATCTGCAGCATGGCCTCGGTGCTGCCGAAGCGGAGCTCTATGCCTCCGGTATCCTTGGTGGTGAGCAGCCCGTTTTCAAAACACTCCATGGCGAAAGCGATGGTCGCCCCGCAGGAGATGGTATCCAGTCCATAGGCATTGCACAGCTCGTTTCCCTTTGAAATAGCCGGCAGGTCGGTTATACCGCAGTCAGAGCCGAGGGCAGCAATCGTCTCGTATTCAGGGCCACCGTACTGCGGGTCGACCACATAGGGCTTGTCCACCTTTACCTCGCGCTTGCACTGTACCGGGCAGGCGAAGCAGGCTCTCCGCTTCACGAAAATGGTGTCCAGCATGGCCTGTCCGTCTATCTTGTTAGCACCCTCAATGGAGCCGAACTGGAAATTGCGGGTCGGCAGACCTCCCGCCGGGTCAAGCGCAGCGACCACCCGTGCTGTGCCGAAGTCGTGCATTCCCTGATTGGTGATGGGCGTGTTATCCGCAATCCAGCGGGCTATCTCCTTGAATACTGCTGAGTCAGCGATGGACACGCGCTGTTTTCCGCGCACGGCGATAGCCTTCAGCTTTTTGGAACCCATCACCGCTCCCATACCGGTCCGGCCGGCGGCGGCATCAAGGTCATTCATAACGCTGGCAAACCTGACCAGGTTTTCTCCACCGGGACCGATATATGCCACCTTGACCTGCTGGTCGCCAAGCTCATCACGGATGGTGTTCTGGCACTCCAGTGTCTTCATCCCCCACAGATGGCGGGCATCTTTGAGTTCAGCTTTTCCATCCTGGATAGAAATGTAGACCGGTTTTTCCGCCTTACCCTCCACGATTATGGCGTCAAAGCCGGCCATCTTCAGTTCGGCTCCCCAGTAACCGCCGGAATCAGCCTCACCGAACCCACCGGTGAGCGGCGATTTGCCACCCACGCTATGCCGACCGCAACCACCGGCCGGCACCCCGGTCAATGGGCCGGCAGCAAAGATAAGCTTGTTCTCAGGACTCAGGGGCTCAATCCCAGGCTTGCATTCTTTCAGCAGAAAATAGCCAATGAATCCTGAACCACCAAAATACTGGCGATAGAAATTTTCCGGATATTCTTCTATTTTGATACGTCCTGAGGAAAGGTCTACTCTTAAAATTTTGCCGTTGTACCCGTTTGGCATGCTTTGCCTCCTCATTTGAAAATCTCGCTCATTAGTATACGGCATAGACCGGAAACCCGCAACAATAACTGGAAACAAAAATTGCTCAAATGCACCCGATTTGGAAGTCGCGCTCAGCCACTATGATATAATGTAAAGG